>JBCCWF010000308.1:0-8093 GCA_039194035.1 Cyanobacteria bacterium P01_E01_bin.6
ACCTCAGTCGCATGATCACACGCCATTAGGGCGAATCCTTGATATCTACCTTCCTCAACGGCAATCCCAATCAAGTGGTGACAAAAGATTTCACAATATGCCCAGTCAGCCCCATAGCTTTCATCAACGCGTTTAGAGAGTTGATGTAAAAATGAGTCCATCAGCTTTCCCCTATCAGCTCAACTGAATCTTCGTGAATAAGTTGGTGGTCGCATCCGCATTCCACCGTGTACCACCAACCGGGATGAATGCCTTGGCCCCAACAGTAATCAAGGGAGTACCAGCAGGCCCCAACAATTTGCCCCTGCTTTACGTACTGGAACTGGCGATACTTCGATTCTGGAATTTCAGACTGAAGAGCGATCTTGATGCGTTCAATTAATACTGTGTCCATGATGCACTCCTATGCTGCTAATGGCTGAACAACGACTCGACGGCATTCCCACCGGGAAACTAACTCCAAATAAGCCTCAAGTTCAGAGGCAAAGGTGTCCTCACACAGGCTGCATGATGGGCTGACGTAATGCCGACCGCTGGATAGATCACCGTAGGAACCGAGGCATTGACCTTTGCTGTCGTGAACTGTGACGCGAGTGCCGTTGAATACGGGTGTCGATACTGTGGTGTACTTTTCTCGCTTGAGAGTCGTGGATGGTAGCATATGGTTATCCTTTTTGCTAAAGGTTATAGATGGGGCGATTTGCTGTAGGAGGCGATCGCCCTTTTTGTTGGAAATTTACTCTGATCTAGCGGGATGCGATCTGCTGGGCGTAGGCCGCTGCTGCTGTTACGACTTGCAACAGAGCGATCTGATCGCCGCTGTCTCGGAGCTGCAAGAGCAACTCGGTGATCTGGTCGCAGATCTCGCTGTTCTCAGCTTTGGGCGCTGGCAGGATCGATAGGTGGGACTGAATTAGCTGGGTTCGGGTGGTCATCGGTGGTCTCCTTTCTCTGAACTGGGTGACGGGGGCGGGAGTCTCGCCCGCTTCGGCTGTCAACCGCTGTTGGTGGTTCCCCGTCGATATTTGCGCACCTATGCTTCTCTCTGGGCTTTGACTACGGGGTGGCCTCCCGGTGGGTCTCTCTGAAGTGGTGATAGTTTGCATTTACCGTCATCTCTAGTCTAACTAGATAATTTGTATTTGTCTAGTTAGACTAGAATAGTTAAAATAGAAGCGTGAGATAATTCAAGTCTGGAGTGATATATGGCTGAAATCATGAAGATACGTAGGAAGCCTACGTTCTACGAAATTAATAGTCTTGAAGATTTAATCAAGGCAGCTCGTGCGCGTTCTAGTAAATCTGTAACGCAGCTTGCTGCTGATGCTGATATGAGTGTCGCTAACTGGTATCGCATTGAGAAAGGTGAACTCCAATACCTTCCTGAAGAAACCTTAGAAGCTATCGAATCGGCTTTAGGTGTTCATTTTGGTGGCGATCGCTAATCAGGTCATAGACCCCATTGCTCAGCAATATTCATATCCCGGAATAATCCTATATTGCATGCTGCTCACTTCAAGATAAGCAGCCTGTAGGAACCTTTCATATCTTTCATAAAAAGTGCGATCGCCGTTTCAAAGGATCGCCTCACTCATGGAGAAAAAATAAGATGAGTAACTTACAGCAAGTTTTAGAAGATATTCGTTCTGAGATTCAGATCATGCCCAATGGTCAAGGTATTGGATCGATCAGGGCAGCAGCAAGACTTTGTGATATTCAACCTTCATCTCTTGCGCGCCAGTTCAAAGGTGTTGCGCAAAATCCATCTAAAATGGCTGAAATGCTTTTGAATAATGGCTTTGATAGTGTTGCTCTAGAGTCATTTTCTCAATCTGGAGTGCCTGATATTGCGATCGCCCTCATTCTCGAATATTACGCTTATGATGCAGGTCGCTACTGCACTGAACAAGCAAGAAAATGCTGCGGTGCATTCCGAGCTGTAGGTGTTCGTTCTTGGATGCAAGAAATTACGGGCTGGGTCAAACAACCTCAAAATGTTGACCCAATCCTTGCTCAGCTCAAAATGCTGGTTGAAGTGAGACAAGGACAATTAGATCAAGAGCGTCGCATTCAAGAGCAGGAACAACGCCTGAAGCAACAAGATGAGCGACTGAAGGAATTTGAAGAAGTCAGGGCCGAAGCGCATAAACAATTGATTGCTCTGCCTCCCTCATCTCAAGATATTCCGTTCGAGAGCATGGATATGAAGGTAAGGCGTTTAGTGAACGACTACTGTGCATCCACTGGCATTCCTCAAGCAGAAGCATTCTGTAATCTGTACCAACAGCATTACTATCGCTACCGCCGTCGTCTGCAGCAATTGAAAGGTGAGAGCAAGCTGCAAGCATTTGTAAGGCTTGGCTTAGTAGATTCGTTGTATGAGCTGGCAGTGAGTTTGTTTAAAGTGGCTTAAGTTGAAATATTTCCATGGCGAAAAGCACGTGGGAGTGGTTCAAGACTCTCGCCATTTTTCTATCGCACCAACAACGAAGGTGGCAAGGTAACACCCATCGTCACTATGTCTGAGCAGGAGACACAGCACATAGCCAACCAAGAGAGTTTTCCGAAGTTGTGTTACGTATGCCGGATCGTAGCTATTCGCACTGAGTCGCCCATTAGGTTGCTACATTAAGAGCATTGTCATTCCCCCACCCCCATGTCACAGCAGCCATCCCAAAAGCCAGCGCTGGAAGAACGCCTTACTGATGCTGTTTTCAAGATCATCACGGCGGGGAGTGGTGGCTATGCCCTCTACAATCTCTTTTCGGAAGATATTCCTAAGGCGGCGATCGCTGGCATGATTTCATTCGGTTCGGCTCTAGTCACTAGTTTTGGCCAAGGGCTAACTGAAACCCTTAAAGCCAGTATGAAGAAAAGGGGGCAAACTTCTGGAAAAGCTATTGATGGTGGCATTGACCAGGTGCTCACATACCTGATGGATAAGGCCACAGGCGGCACCCCCGAAGACCGCTATCTGGCCTGTCAAGCATTGGATTGTCAGGCAGTAGAGTCCGAAGGAGCGATTCAATATGATGGCATTTTCACACCCCTATTAGCGGAGGTGTTCGTTTCTCTCAGTATTGATTCAATAGCAGTTGCAGCGGGGTTCAATGAATTATCCCGTGAGGGCATCAAAGACGATCTCAACATCTGGGATTTCCTTGAAAAATCTCAAAAGATTCCAATCTTTCGGCAACTTGCAGTCTTGGCCTGGGGTGGCTCAGGCAAGACAACCATGCTTAAGCACATTGCTTATTGCTATGGCTCCAAACAAGTTCCTCAATCAGCTCCGAGACGCATTCCATTCCTACTCATTTTGCGGAAATATCGGGACACTCTCACTCAAGAGAATCCACCTAATCTGCCTACTCTAATCACAGAGCATCACATTCCCTCATTGCCTGTTGCCAGTGACCTACAGATGCCAAGTGATTGGGCGCATCATGTACTCATGCAAGGACGCGCGATCGTGATGTTGGATGGGTTTGATGAAGTGCCCATCGCGAAGCGCTCTCAGGTGGCTCGATGGATCAAGAAACATATCCGCCAATACAGTAAATCGATCTTCATTCTGACATCCCGCCCCAAAGCGTATATAGAACAAAATCGTAAGGTACAAGACCCCGAAGGTCGTATTGAACTGGCCACCCGACTTTGGGTTCAAGATTTTAACGCCGACCAACGCAAGGAGTTTGTTGAGAAATGGTACCTTTGCCAAACACGCTATGCCCATGGCGGGCGCAATACCCCAGATGTTCACCATAAAGCAGCTCAGGCGGCTACTAATTTGCTCAACCAAATCGAGTTGCGAGATGAGCTCAAAGCATTAGCCAAAAACCCGCTCCTGCTCAATATGATTGTGACATTTCATCGGCGTAATCCCGGTACTCAATTACCGCAACGACGGGTTGAGCTATACAAGGAAATTTGTCAGTTGCAATTGAAAGATCGTCCCGGTGACCGTCAACTCGATACCTTGCTGACCCAATGCGATGCTCAGACAATTTTGCAACAGATTGCTCTTGGCATGATGAAGCAACGTTGGGAGCGCATTCAACGCAAGGCATTACTCAATGAGTTGAAGAAAATCCTGGAACAGAACGGCGAAACGATTGATGCGGATGAATTCCTTAAGCAAGTTGTCCAGATCAGTGAATTGGTAATCCGCCAAGAAGATGAGTACGAATTTGCCCACTTAAGCTTTCAAGAGTATTTAGCTTCAACTCATATCAACCAGACTCGACAAGAGCGCTTGCTGTATGACTATTTTGACGATGACAAGTGGAAACCCACTATCTTGCTCTATGTGGCTCAAACGACCAATCCAACAACGCTGATTCAAGAGATGGTAAAGCGGGGAGCCACCGACCTTGCCTATCAGTGTTTACAGGAACTACCCAAAACAAAGCAGATTGATTCTGACCTCGAAGCACAAATCACTGCACTGAAGCAATCTGTTACAACGTCACGGTATGCCCAATTAGAAGCACATCTCAGGAATGGACAATGGAAAGCAGCCGATCATGAAACCTATCGGCTGATGATTACCACGGTTGGAAAAGAAGAAGGTCAATGGTTTACATCAAAGGAATTGTTGAGCTTCCCCTGCGAAGAACTATTAGCCATTGATGGATTATGGGTGAAATACAGCAATGGCAAGTTTGGCTTTAGTGTTCAAAAAGATATCTATCTAGAGTGTGGTGGCATTCCAGATGGCCAGTATCATGAAGAGGCATGGGACAAGTTTTGCCATACCAATGAGTGGAAGAAGGATGGAAAATACGTGAACGTAAAATTCGACACGTCATCTCCCCGAGGACACCTACCTGTAGAATACCTTTTAGAATACCTTAGGGGCTGGAGGGATTTGTCTCTTCTCTCGCATCCAGACTTGTGAAGTGTAGCTCATAAAGCGTTCAGACGATCTAAACATTTTATTTCAGATCACCAAACCTACGAAGAATCAGCACCCTGGAGATCCGATACCTGGCACCGGGGTTGTTTAGGTATCAGGGCAATTGAGTACTCAGGGTCGTAGCTATTTGCCCTTAAAAACGTTTCAGTAACAGCATGGGCTTCATCCATCTGGGCCTCCCATTGCTCCCAAAGGGCAAGTTGTCCTGGACTCACCTTCTTAGCCTTTTTCTTAATTTTGAGTCCGGCTAACAACTTGCTCCCCCAGTGGTTTTTCTTTTCTGGTTTCGGCTGTGGTCGATATTTCTTACAAAATTTTCGGTACGCCGCTGCACAGATGTCCAGGGTCTTGCCCAAGCCTAAAAAGGCTGGATGCCACTGAGTGATCCCATCATTTGTTAAGCGGTCATAGGTTCCATAATTACTGAAATCATAGAACCATCCCTGTTGCATACTCGCGGCTTTCGGATTAGCGTGAATATAGCGCAATGTGTTCAACGCTCTACGCTTGTCTGTATTGGGAAATCCTGTGCTGTGATATCTCTTTTCCCAAAAATGACCCGTGCGATTCATCATTCGATTGAAACACATCGCTGTATACCAGTTAAGCCAGTGCATGATGTTGGGTAAGTCCTCAGGCTCTATCGGTTCCAGCAAATAATGCACATGATTGCTCATGATGCACAAGGCATAGAGGTTGAAGCTAAATTTGTTCTGACATTTCTTGATCGCAAACAGCAATATTTCTCGACACTCAAACCGCGTCAACCTAAACTCACGATTATTGCACCGAGTGGTGATGTGATAACAGTATCCAGGTTTGAGTTCACGGGGGTTTCGAGCCATTGCAATGATCTGTTTATGCGGCTCAACTTAGCTTCTCATCCTTACCTAATGGGAGTTATTCAACAACAAGCTTCAAATCTTCCTCTGAAAGCTCTGCATGGTCTTCGCCCGCAAGCACGATATATCAACAGCCTGGACGTATTTGGCAGCGAAAGCCATATTCTACGGAACACCAATACATGCCAATAATCACCCCATGGGTTGCTCTCTGAAAAAACTTGTACTTAGGTTGAGGTGTATCCTTCGCGTCCAATAACTCGAATAGATAGTTTTCAAATTCAGTCCTACCCATGACACCCTCCTATAGTTGCAATAGATCTTCAATATTTTCAATAACAAACTCGCCTTGCTTCTCGTAAAGCTGCTCCTTCCAAGGCAAGCAGCGCATGGCAACCCTATGGAAAAGCTCGATCGCCCCACAATATTCATCTACCGAAATTAATCACCACATTGCGCATAGTCTGCATCCAGGCACTTAGCGCAGGAACTCTTTGTTAGATAGAACTAGGAACCCTTGATCTGAGTGGCTTGAGGGTTCTTTTGTGACCGACATCATCATTGAATATCAGTCGAGGGGCGCGAGCAAGTCGATCTCAGATCTTCAGCGGCTACAGGCTGGATTAGCATCAACGGCGGACGGGACAACTAAGCTTGCTAGATCCCTGTCTACCTCATTCAAGTCAGCTCAAGAGTTTGCAAAAAATCTGGGTTTGACGACACAACGAGCTGCAGCAGCAACTCAACGAATTCAAGAGCTGAATCGCAGCAACACCAACTCAGCACAACGTTACAAGGTGCTGAATAAAGAACTGGGTATTTCAAGACAACAGTTCTTAACCCTGGACAAAGCTGTTGCCACGCAATCGCAACGATTGAAAGACTTAGAGCGACAACAACGGATCGCGACAGAAGGGTATCAGAACCTAGCGATCGCCAGTGGAGCTGTGGCAACGGCGATTGGGGCCGTATTCACTCAGGGAACCCGATCATTTCTTGAATTCTCTGGTGCTCTAAGGCAGGTTGGAGCAATCAGCCAATCGACAGGAACCGAAGCCTTTCAAGAACTGAGTGATGAAATTGAGCGCCTCGGCATCGTCACTAGCAAAACACCCGCTGAAATTGCTAAAACATCCGTCTCCCTTGCCCGTGCTGGCTTCAGTGCAGAAGAAGTGAAAGACGCCCTTGAAGGGGTTGTCAGAGCCAGTGAAGCCACAGGTGAAAGCCTAGAAACGGTTGGTGATATTATCGCCAAAACACTGCGGACGTTTTCTCTTGCCGCATCTGAATCAGATAGGGTTGCTGATGCACTCGTTGCCACAGCGAACAATACCAACACAACCGTATCGAGCCTGGGCGAGTCATTGGCCTTTGTTGGTGCTCAGGCTGCAACATCGAATCAACCGCTAGAAGATACGTTGATTGCTATTGGATTATTGGGTGATGCAGGGATTCAAGGTAGTTCAGCAGGTACGCAATTAGGTCAAGCACTGGAAAGGCTAAAGGCAGCGTCTGCTGGTGCTACATCAGATTTATCTGGATTGGTGCGAGGTAACGCTAAAGCCGTTGAAGCCTTTAAGTTGCTGAATATTGAAGCGAGAGATAGTGAAGGTCAACTGCGATCGCTCGTTGATATTGTCCCAGAAATTCAATCTCAGCTCGAAGGGCTAAGCCAACAGGATCAGGATCTAATCTTCAGATCCTTGTTTGGAACGCAAGGTGGGCGGGCATTAGCATCATTGCTTCAAGCCACTCCTCAACGGGTAGCCGAAGTTACTCAGTCGATTCGGGAAAGCGAAAGAGCCGCTGCCGATGCGAGTGAAGAGCTATTGAAGGGGCTGGGAGGGGCGCTAAATCTCCTAACAGGTTCATTGGGCTCAGTAGCGAATGATTTTGGTGAGTTTTCGGCCATATTCCTTGAGCCATTGGCGAGGGGTGCCGCTACTCTGCTGAACTCGTTCCTCGACCTCCCTGAGGGAGCGAAACAGGTTGTTATCGCCACTACTGCACTAACCGGAGCATTGGCAGCCGCAATCGCCGTTACCTCTACACTTATCGCTCTCAAAGCCCAAGAGAGAGCAGCCTTAGTTGTTGAAACAGCATTGCAGCTAAAAAATAATGCAGCCAGAGCAGCGGGAACCGTTGCCACGCTGGCTCAAGCTGCTGCAACGGGTCAACTCACGGCGGCTCAAGTAAAGCTCATTGCGACGACCGCTCAAGCGGTTGCTAGAGCTGGAGTATTGGCTGCTCTTGTCGGAACGACAGTGTTGATATTTGAAAGATTTGAGAATGGAGGAAAAGATGCAGCAGAAGCAGCGAGAGAACTTTCGAGAGAA
>JBCCWF010000309.1:0-8092 GCA_039194035.1 Cyanobacteria bacterium P01_E01_bin.6
CTGTAGTTTTCCCAATATAGCGGTATGCAACCGCGTCAAGTACAAAAACGGTGATGTGGGGCGCGGCGCGCCCCACATCACCGTACTTAATCAACCCGCGTAGCGCTATATGATTTGGGTTTAGATGGATTGATGTGTCGTGCAATGATTTACACATCGAGATCTTGACCAACCATGATGCGATGTCCATCAATTGTCCTCAGCCCAAACTCTCTCATTCCCCATGGCTCACTCTGAAGGGGCTTAATGACCTCAGCACCTTTCGACACAATCGCGTCGTAATAGTCATCCACATCATCCACAACAAAATACCCAAAATACGAATGGTCACCTAGTTCACTAGGTTTCGTTGAATCGGGGCAATGGCCTGCCATGATCTTGCAGTTCTCTTTCACATACATCCGCCAACCCGGATCGCCAATCTCACGAATCTCGAATCCCAATACGTCGCGGTAATATGCCGCAGATACCTCAAGATTCTGAACGGCTAGAACATACATCGTCTGTTGAATTGCCATGATTGTAGCTGCGAAATTTTGTACAAATTTCAATAATCATGTAGGTAGCTTGGCGTTATTAAACTAAAAGCCCAAAAACCTAGGGAGCGCCCCGGAGGGTCACTCCCCAGGTTTTTAAAGTGAGTTTATGTATGCCTATCTACTTAAGTCACTCGATTACTTCGCCTTGCCCATTGATTTAACCGTCACAAACAATGTCCTGTGACGACCATGCATAGCAATAGACAATCTGGCAATATTATCCGGTATTTAGCGAGTCTCTTGGGACGACACCGTGAGCCGTTCATCGTTAGCAAACCCTTAGCCACAGTATTTCAAAGGGAATATGAGTCTTGTCCGTCAAAACGTTACATTCAGTGATAACCTTTAAGATGGCAATTTTGTTGAGAAAACGTTAAATTTCCTCTAAAAGCTGATCACACTATAGGCGTAAGCATGGTCACTACAGCAGAAAAAACAGGTGTTGGTTATTTATCACAAATTATTGGTCCTGTTGTGGACGTCAAGTTTCCAGATGGAAATCTTCCTGACATCTACAACGCACTAACGATTAATGGAACAAACCCGGCAGGTAATGAAGTTTCCGTTACTTGTGAAGTTCAGCAGCTTTTGGGCGATGGTGAAATTCGTGCTGTTGCGATGAGTTCAACAGATGGGTTAGTTCGTGGGATGGAGGTGGTTAATACGGGGGATGCGATCCGAGTACCCGTTGGGACACCGACATTAGGCCGTATCTTCAACGTTTTGGGTGAGCCCATTGACGAGAAAGGTGATGTCTCTACCGAGGTTACTTCATCGATTCACAGAGACGCTCCAAAGCTAACTGATTTAGAAACTACACCCTCTGTTTTTGAAACAGGCATTAAGGTTATCGACTTGCTGGCCCCCTATCGTCAGGGCGGAAAAGTCGGTCTATTTGGTGGTGCCGGAGTTGGTAAAACCGTACTAATTCAGGAGTTGATCAATAATATTGCACTACAACACGGTGGTGTTTCCGTGTTTGGTGGCGTGGGTGAGCGCACCCGTGAGGGCAATGACCTTTACAACGAATTTATCGATTCTAAGGTCATTAATGTAGATAACTTGAGTGAGTCTAAAGTGGCCTTGGTCTATGGTCAAATGAATGAGCCCCCCGGAGCACGGATGCGCGTGGGTCTTTCTGCTTTGACGATGGCTGAGTACTTTCGAGATACAAACAAGCAAGACGTCCTCCTCTTTATCGACAACATTTTCCGGTTCGTTCAAGCAGGCTCTGAAGTGTCTGCTCTGTTAGGACGGATGCCATCTGCAGTGGGATATCAGCCCACCCTGGGTACCGACATGGGTGATTTGCAAGAGCGAATTACTTCAACAACAGAGGGATCGATTACATCGATTCAAGCAGTATATGTTCCTGCTGATGACTTAACCGACCCTGCACCTGCAACGACATTTGCTCACTTGGATGCGACGACTGTATTGTCTCGTGCTCTTGCATCCAAGGGCATTTATCCTGCAGTTGATCCGTTGAACTCAACATCTACCATGCTCCAACCCTCTATTGTTGGAGAAGAGCACTACAAAACAGCACGTGCTATTCAGTCAACCCTCCAGCGCTATAAGGAATTGCAAGACATCATTGCAATTCTAGGCCTAGATGAGTTGTCAGAAGATGACCGTATTACAGTGGCTCGGGCTCGTAAAATTGAGAAGTTCCTTTCTCAACCTTTCTTTGTGGCTGAAATCTTTACGGGTCTTGCTGGTCAGTATGTTTCACTGCAAGACAGCATCCGAGGATTCAATATGATCCTCAGTGGAGAGCTGGATGACATCCCCGAGCAGGCATTCTACTTGAAGGGTGGCATTGATCAAGTGCTTGAAACTGCTGAAAAGATGAAGGCTGAGGCATAAGCCTTGAACTTGAATGCCTGAGCGTTAACAACCACGTTATGTTTGGCTTTCGATGTTTAGCATGATTGTTAAGGCTCAGGCATGTAGATATTGCTCGAATCAAGACGAGCTTATTAGACAACTGTTTTGCTTCTGAACGTGTTGATAGTCATCGTGGCCCTGTGAGGGGTTGTAATTATTATCAATACAGACAAGCTAAAACTTTCTGATCTAGGTGAATGTATTAATTGAGCGGTTTTCTGAGTTAACTCTTATGACACTCACAGTTAGAGTTATTGCACCGGACAAGACAGTTTGGGACTCTAGTGCTGACGAAGTCATCCGTCCTAGCACAACAGGCCAGATGGGTATCCTCTCAGGTCACGCACCTTTGCTGACTGCTTTGGATACTGGTGTAATGCGAGTTCGGGATTCAAAAGACTGGGTGGCGATCGCCCTCATGGGCGGCTTCGCTGAAGTCGAAAACGATGAAGTGACCATTTTGGTGAACGGTGCTGAACGTGGAGATAGCATCGATCAAGCTACAGCAAAGCAAGCCTTTCAAGATGCCGAGAAACGACTAAGTTCTGCTCAGGGTGGAGACAACCGCCAGGAGAAACTTCAAGCAACTCAGGCATTAAAGCGAGCGCGAGCACGGCTGCAGGCGTCTGGCAGTTCCTTATAAAACTGCACAGATCACGTCTAATGAAATAGCCCCAAGTATCTGCAGATACTTGGGGCTATTTCATTAGACGTGATTATAAGCGTGCTTCAAGATTATTATAAGCGTGCTTCAAGCACTGCCGGTGAACGCGACATCGGGAAATTTATCTTGGGCTTTCGTCACCGAAACGCGCTTACCCTCTTCCTGCCAATAGTTAATAATTTCAGTCGCTTGATTCAACAAATCAATTCGCTCAACTTCACCAATCCAAGTTTTGGATTCTAGCTCAGTTTTGAGCTGTTCCCATGCGTCATTACGTGGCCAGAAAAAATAAGAGGTCAGCGGACTTGTGCCCTTCCCAACTACCTGATCAACAGCAATGGCGACGTTATCCTCTAACCAAAGAACTTTTAGGATAAACTTTGCCAAAAGAACCTACCTCCACACGTGCTCAATTTAGATGTGTACAGCCCATAATAGTATCGCATACTGGTCTGATGACTCAAGCCCTCATACGAATTAAAAAATCTTTCGTTTGTATTTCACAATAGTTCTCTGAGATTTTTGGGACTTTATTGTCATGCAATTCCCTAACCACTAGTTAGGATGAGGCATTGGATGCATGAGGACGAGGCCATAAATAGACCAGGCCAGATACGAGCGTCAACCCAACAGAAACCCAAAAGAAAATCAGCGTCGGCTGCTCCCAAGCATCTGATAAAGGTGAAATTAAAAGGGCGATCGCCCCTAGTTGAGCCACTGTTTTAACTTTTCCCCACAAATTGGCACCCGACACCTGGGTCTGGTTCACACGCCAGCCAGCAATTGTGAGTTCTCTCGCCAGGATTAGAAACACTCCCCAAGCAGGCACTTGATGAAGATCAACCAATATGAGCAAAGGTGCCAGCACCAACACCTTATCAACCAATGGATCGAGAAACTTCCCAAGCTCGGTCACCTGGTTAAGACGACGAGCCAAGTATCCATCTAGCCAATCTGTACTGGCAACAACTAGAAAGATAGCCAGACTCAGCCAGCGACGAGAATCAGTGGGTGTATGAAGGGTAATAAATAAGATGGGGATACCCAATAGCCTAGATAACGTGATCCAATTGGGGATATTCATAGTGCTGGACAACAACGAGAGGACTAAAATCTAGCTGTATCTTACGTTGCAGTACTGCAACGTCAACAGATTAAGGTCTACATAAACCAATAAAGTAAAACCAATAAAGAGCTCCTCGCTCGCTCTTCTCATGCATCGTCCTCAATCATCACTCACGTAAACCTTGAATCGTAGGGTTAATCAGTCCGCTAGCGTTCATGGGACTCCTAAACAATGTCATGAAATTAGAGAAAATTAAGCAAGGTTTAATGTGCGAACAAGACCATTGCGTTAGAGAATAATGAGTATGCTGTAACATAAGCTACAAAATTCCATGACGTCAATGCTTGTTCCTCCAACCTATACAGTCGATAACACCTTTCGCACCATTGATAAACCTGTGAAGGTACCAGAGAGGTTACTACTTGGCCCAGGCCCTTCCAATGCTCATCCAGCAGTAACCGCAGCCATGAATCGGCAACCGATTGGGCACCTCGACCAAGCCTACATTGAACTCATGGATGAAGTCCAAAATTTGCTCCGTTATGCCTGGCAGACGAAAAATTCGATGACGCTACCTGTCAGTGGCACAGGGTCAGCGGCTATGGAGGCAACCCTAGCTAACATTGTCGAACCTGGGGATGTGGTCTTAGTCGGCGTTAAGGGGTATTTTGGTCATCGTCTAGTCGATATGGCAGAACGCTATCGTGCCGATGTTCGCACCATTCAAAAAGCATGGGGTCAGATTTTTAGCCTCCAAGAGCTTCGAGCAGCCTTAGAAGAACATCGTCCTCAAGTGTTGGCCATCGTTCATGCTGAAACGTCAACTGGCGTTTGTCAGCCACTCGAAGGGCTAGGAGAGCTCTGCCGCGAATTTGATTGTCTCCTCCTTGTCGATACCGTCACTAGTTTGGGAGGAATGCCGCTGTTCTTAGACGAGTGTAAAATTGATCTGGCTTACAGTTGTAGCCAAAAGGGACTCAGCTGTCCTCCAGGGAGTTCACCATTCACAATGGGAGAACGCGCATTAGAAAAATTGGATCGTCGCAAAAGCAAAGTTGCGAACTGGTATCTCGATATGTCCATGCTGAGAAACTATTGGGGAAATAATCGCAAATACCACCACACGGCTCCAGTCAATATGACCTATGCAATCCATGAAGCATTGCTACTGCTTGCAGAAGAAGGGATTGAAGAGTCTTGGGCACGTCATCGAAGCAATGCAGAGCGCCTCTGGGAAGGATTACGTGATTTAGGCTTAGAGTGTCATGTCCCCCAAGAACATCGACTCACAACACTAACCACTGTTTGTGTCCCTGAAAATGTTGACGCGAAAGCAGTCACTCAAACGTTGTTAAAGCAGTACAGTCTTGAAATTGGAAATGGCTTGGGCGAATTAGCCGGCAAGGTTTGGAGAATTGGATTGATGGGCTATAACAGCCAACCTCAGAATGTTGACCGAGTACTTGAGGCCTTGCGAAGCGTTTTGCCCAATCGCTGAACAAAATTGAAATTCTTACACTGAAGACACGTCATCAATTTTTCCCATTAGATGAAAGCAGCACCCATAATAATCACGCATTGATAAGTAGCCAGCCATCATTCAATGTACCCTTCCAAATCATGTGCCGACCGTTCTGCGGTCGGCACATGATTTAAGGTTTTGGTTTTATTACGTCCAGGTACTTAATACCCATCCAACAATAAAGAGGAAGAGATATGTAAATGGCGATCGCACATCTCTTCATCTTATATAACTTCCGGCTATAATTTCCGGCCGTTAATTAGACTTAGACAACGCTCTAGTGACTAATTTCGTCTGGCAGCGTGGCGCCAGCTAATACGGCTTGATTCAAGTGAGCATCCTGTACGTTGGTATCGACGAAATTAACATTAGTTAAGTTTGCCTTCGTAAAGTTTGTCCCCGCAAGATTAGCAGACGATAAAATAACACCTGAAAGATTTGCATGACTTAAATTTGTTCTAGCAAGATTTGCTTTCGTCAAATTACATCCACTAAGATTGATGCCACTCAAATTCATATTCTTGAGATTGGCCGCAATCAAATTTAAATTTCGGAAGTCCCTTTGCCCTGCTGCATAGCGACTTTGAAGTTCGTTGATATTCATGAGGTTTCAACAGAGCAGTAGAACAACATTCAATGTAAAATCAGCCTTCGCCAATTCAAGAAGCAGTCATAGGCTTCCGTCCAGAAACAAACCGATACTATGCCTGCTATTTAGAACAAAAACTCTACATACCACAAACAAAATAACTCTCTGAAACAGCAAAGAAATCATTACTTGATTGAACTATTCATTCAAATAATTCAGGCATTGCACAGTCTTAATCGTGAATTATGGCTTCTTAATACAATTCACGCCTTAAGACAGCAACACCTAATTTCACGTTGCCGTGCTCTTTATTCGGCCCATGAGTATGAAGTCACAAAGACTGTCAAAAATTAAAAAATTAATATCTAGACTTCCGACGTCGTTGCTTTTGCTTAGCGATCGCCTTTCTCTTGCGCTTCTCAATAGGTGTTTCAAAATGACGATTTTTTCTCATATCTGAGAAGATACCCGCACTAGAAACTTGTCTCTTAAATCGACGCAACAGCGATTCGATTCCCTCATTTTCTCCAGGAACAACTTGAGCCATCTAAAATTCCCTCACCAATAATGAATTTGGAGCTGTGTAAACGGAACACGCGGCAATAAAGCCCCACATTCAACTTAAAAACTGATGGAAGGGAAACATTTTCAGCAACCCAACCGTAGTCGATTTGAAGCTCAATACCGACGCGAGGAATCACCTCGATTGCCCCAATTTCCGCCAGAAGAACCTCTTGGGGTACGAGGTTTCGCTTTATTAACCTTAATGTCGCGTCCCATCCACTCAGCACCATCTAGCGCTTCAATTGCAGCGGACTCTTCGTCATCTGTTTCCATCTCAACGAAGGCAAACCCGCGTACTCTTCCCGTTTCCCGATCTGTTGGGATCTGAACACGTTTAACTGACCCATACTCAGCAAAGGCCTGAGTCAGATCTTCCTGGGTAACGTCATAGGACAGGTTGCCGACATAAATTGACATGCAGATTCTCCAGAATCAAGAAGCGTAGAGAGTTTAGATTCGGAGAAACGCTTGTAAGACGAATTACACAGCCGAAAATAAGCTTTCCTACGACATTAGCACAGCATGTTCAAAAGACGAAGAAACGAGTTCACAATAATTGATATTGCATGATGTAGTGCTAGTAGCACTACATCATGCAATATCAATTATTGTGCTGTCATACTCCATATCTAAGATTTCTGTGGAATCGTTAACGCAAGTTAGCAATTGTCACTAACGGGTCAAAAACAACTCAGAAAAGAAACTGACGATCACACTCAATTCGGGATGATACATGCAGAAGGTTCGACGGTCATGCCCGATATATCCCACGAATGAGTCCCAGAATCCAATAAGATCACATCTCCTTGGCAATCAACTGTAGCAACATAAGTAACGCCTATTTTGTCTTTAACCAAGGCTAAGCAAACGGGCGGAAGTGAATCTCCATGATGATAGTTAATCATGAGGGATTGAGGGGCGGGAATAATCTGTACGATTCGGTATTGACTATTTGTCCGCTCTTGCCGTACACCATTTGATTGGGGCATGGCTCTATTATCTCCTGTGATGATATCGGGGAAACGAATTGAGCCTTATCAACGATGGGTATGTATCGCCGAAGATATGGAGTTGAGAGTTTCGAACAATCTTAAAGCATTCATTTTCTATTCAATTATCTAGAAAATAAATCAAAGCTATCGATTTTGGTGCGTAAGAAAAATTAAAATCTCCTTGCAAATTACAAATTCCATCTTAAAGAATTTCAAACGATGCGCAACTCCGCAGATCTTTTCTCAAAAGTTCCATATCATCGGCA
>JBCCWF010000310.1:0-8044 GCA_039194035.1 Cyanobacteria bacterium P01_E01_bin.6
AGTAAGTTGCCAATCAAGGTTCCGACAATAATAGCAATACCGACGCGAAATGATTGTTGGATACGCGGCCAAAGCTGTAACTCACGGCGATGCAAAAATTCACCGACAAATGCTCCCAGAATGGTGCCGATGAGAATACCAAAAATTGGCCCTCCCACGGGCAGTGCAGGGATGAGTCCGAAAAACCCTAATGTCATCCCAATGACGGCTCCCACTTGCCCCCAACGACTGGCTCCAACTTTTTGAGCCCCAAGAATGCCAGCAAGATAATCAATGGCGACACTCAACAATAGCGCCGCGATCGCAATTCCTAATGCCCAGCCCAACCCCGCAAATCCTTGAACGAGTCCCCAGATAATGACAGCCACCAGAATCAGCGTAATGCCCGGTAAAGCCGGAACAAAAGCACCAATCACACCGGCGATCGACACGACTATCAGTATCCAATACAATCCGATTTGCCAAAGATCAGCAGCAGCGACGGACGTCGTCAACGTCGCAAGGCTATCCAATACTTGGTGCTGTGCCTGATTGAGCTGTGCCCACAGATAGCTATTCCAGTGAATAATCCCGTTTAACACCCCATGGGCACGGTTAGAAACAAACTGCAAAAACTGATGCCAGCGATCGCCAATATTGTGAATGAAGGCTTGCCAAGAGTTCACGACGGACACGCGATTATCTGCAAGATTTAGCATATAGAAACCGTGGACAGGACAAAATCAAACACTCGATGTGCCATTTCTAGTTTGCTGCATAGAGGGATTTCACGGCGATCGCCTTTGCTAGTTAACATAATCGCTTGATTCATATCATGGCCAAATCCACTGCTTGGGTGATCAATGGGATTCGCAACGATAACATCCAGCTTTTTTTTCATGAGCTTATCCAGCGCTGGAGGAACAATGTCACCGCTTTGAGCTGCGAAACCAATGATCGTTTGATGAGGCTGTTTATGATGACTGAGCTGAGTCAAAATGTCGGGAACATGCGTCAACTGGAGGTCGGTCGGGAGCGATCGCTTCGGCAATTTCTGTGCGTGATAATCGGCAGGTTTCACATCTGCTACCGCCGCTGCCATCACAATCCAATCTACACGTGGAGCCTGTTCAATCAATCTTGCCTGCATTTCGTCGGCTGATGTGACGCCATACGTCATCACGTTGTTGAGGGACGAGAGGAGTTCCGTCTCCATGGGACCATGAACAAGCGTGACTGTTGCACCCCGATGAACAGCGGCCTGAGCTAACGCAACGCCCATCTTTCCAGTAGAAGGATTGCCAATGAATCTCACGGGATCTAGAAATTCGCGAGTCCCTCCGGTACTGATGAGAATATGTTTTCCCACCAAGTCGCGAGTTCCGCCGGTGTAGAGCAGCGATCGCACATGGGAGTGAAGTTGTTGTGGCTCAGCCATGCGACCCATACCAACGCGATCGCACGCCAAAACTCCGGAGCCAGGCTTCGCCGCATGATACCGAGGATTCGAAGCTAACACCTGCCAGTTTTGCTGCACTGAAAGCTGCTCCCACATATCAGTGTTCATGGCAGGAGCTACTAAAACAGGGCATGAGGATGCGAGGACTAAATTGGTCAGCAGATTATCTGCCAAACCGTAGGTGATTTTTGCAAGGGTATTTGCGGTGAGTGGTGCAAGGAGAATGACATCCGCCCATTCTCCTAAGTCAATATGGAGGGGACGAGGATGGGTTGCATCCCAGAAATCATTATCGTTATAAGCTTGGTTCCGAGAGAGACAGGCAAAGGTCAGAGCTGTTACGAACTGCTCTGCTCGATCCGTCAAAACGACACGCACCTCAACATCGCTTTTTGCAAGAGTCGAGACAACTGTACACACTTTGTAAGCAGCAATCCCGCCACCCACTCCAATCAACACATGCCGACGCTGCACCATACAATCAACCTTCTCTATGACGCCCGATTTACTCAACGCATTAAGAGATCATCCTTGGCTTCAGTCAAAATTTCTGCACCTGATTCATCACATACCAAAATTAAAGAGGTGCCATTGCCCTGCACCTCCCTAACAACAAGCATATTCAAAGAAAATCGATAGAACCACAATGCTACACCCGCTCTATGCTCAAGACACGTTCGAGAGAACTAAGTTCTCCTCCCACTTGCGAGCAGGGCTGGCTCGACGAATGTTTCTCCAAATCTGAGTTGCTGCAAGGGTTCCATCCGCAACAGCAATAGATACTTGATTTAATCCCTGCTTCAGGTCACCGAGCGCAAAGATCCGCTCGTGACTTGTTTGAGCCATTCCATTCGTAACAAGGTTTTCTCCATTCCACTCTAGACCTTCGATTCCTTTCAGGTAATGATTATGATAAGTCGAGCCCATATTGATGAGACCTGTAGTCGCTTCTACAACCGTCCCATCAGCCAGTTCAACGCCATTGAGATGATGCTCCTTGCCAAGGAATCGAGTAATTGGAGCTTCATAGAGAGGATATCCATGGGTTGCCAGCTTTTGCTTCATCTCATCACCCACAGAAAAAAGTCCGTGAGTCAGGACTGAAATGTAAGGTGTATACCAATTCAGAACAAAGGCCGCATTCATTTGTGATTCTGAGCCAGCGATCAATACCGCTTTTTGATCCCACATATCAAATCCGTCACAAATCATACAAACATGCAGCGTGTATCCTGCGTAGTCATAGACGTTTTGCATATTTTCCAGCTCAGGAAGTGTATCAATAACTCCAGATGCCGCAATCACATACTTACTTCGAAATATAGGATAGGTGCTGTCTTTTTTGCCGATTTTGACGCGAACGGCCATCGTCTCACCTTCGTCAATGACCTCTTCCACATATCCACGGAGATGATCAGCTCCCCACTCTACTGCTTGCTTTGTGCCATGGGTCAAAATGTCTCGGCCAGGGGTTGTTGGGTCAAGTCCAACATAGTTGCGTAAATCCTGCATCCAAAGCGATCGCCCTTTACCCTTTTCGATCACCAAGCATTTCAGACCATAGCGTGCAAGGTAAATAGCTGCAGATAACCCGCCCATGCCACCACCAACCACGATGGCATCATAGAGAGTATCAAGACGAGTCTCAAGATTTTTACTGGAAAGCTTCATGACTAAATATTTTCCCCTATGACGGATATCTGATAAACCTGCCACCTTAAACAAGCACGCGAAGCTTGTCATAATATGGCAGAAAATTTTGATGAACACTCAGTTAAAGTCTCGCTGTGAATGCCCCAGGCAAAGAGAATACAACAACTTTCTTCCCGGCAAAGATATCCCGGCAAAAATATCATTGGTCGTCGTATCCTTCCAAAGGTAGGAATTGGAGCCTTCTACGGATTCATCACGCCCACAAGTCTTGAATACAGCATCAGAGACACGCTTTATAACAGCCATCACTATCTCCTTAGACTAGAAAGTAACGCTTACAAATACTGGTTTTGCCGCAATAGCTACCTAATGGCACAGGCAAAACAATACCCATGTATGAATTAAACCGATTATCAATCGATACCAATATTAAGCCCAAAGAAAACTTCAACAACCAGCTTCCTATTTAAGAATAATTCTTAGATAGGAAGAAGTCAACTGATTCGTTTCCTCCCATTCCCGCCTGTTCGACATTGTCTATATCATTAAAGCTAGCCATGAGTTTGGGTCTTCCTTATCATGCCTAAGGATTTTGATGTCGATGCGTTTCAATCCCATGGCAAGGGCTAGGAGAGGATTTATTGTCGGATAGGCTTGTATTTTTAAGGTGGAATTCTTCCCGGCTTAAGTGATAAGCCATTGGATACTCTTCTCCGGAAAAGTGCGATGATCTGCTTCAATTCGTTTAGTTGGGTAAAAAATTGCCTTGAAGAAGTAAGAATATAATCGTGTTGAATTCCCACCTTCATAAGTACCTGGGCGTCATTACAATCAAAACCCCAAATCCTGTGCTGCCCGCGCAGTGGGCAGCACAGGATTTGGAAGGTGACGTTTAATTATGGATAGCTACTGACTACCTTAAATAAATAATTAGTCATTAATCGTCTGTTTGCGAATCGTTTTATGTCTACCGCTCCATCTCCGACTCCATTGGATGCTCCGTTGTTTATTTTGGTCGATGGTCATTCCTTGGCTTTTCGCTCTTACTATGCTCATGCCAAGGGACGAGACGGTGGACTCCGCACATCGACTGGGATTCCAACGAGTGTTTCCTATGGATTTTTGCGATCGCTCCTAGACATGATGCAAGCTGAGCAACCAACGTATGTTGCGGTGGCGTTTGATCTAGACGGTCCAACGTTTCGTCACGATGCCGATGACACCTATAAGGCTGGTCGCCAAGAGGCTCCTGAGGATTTTCTGCCAGATTTGCGAAATTTGCAGGAGGTTCTCGCTGCGTTCAACCTGTCGGTGGTGACGTCGGTCGGCTATGAAGCTGATGATGTGATTGGAACATTGGCAAAGCAGGCAAGCGCCGCAGGCTATCGGGTCAAGATTCTCAGTGGCGATCGCGATCTCTATCAGTTGGTCGACGACACGAAAGGCATCTCTGTGCTGTATCTCAGCAGTGCGTTTGGTCCTCGCGGCAGTGCCGGTGCAATGGAAATCCAAGAGCAGCAAGTGGAAGAAAAGCTTGGCATCACTCCAGAACAGGTTGTGGACTACAAAGCACTGTGCGGGGATTCTTCCGACAACATCCCAGGGGTCAAAGGCATTGGTGCAAAAACAGCAGTCAAGCTTCTGACCGAATTCAAAACATTAGAAGGAATTTATCAATCTGTCGATACGATTAAAGGGGCAACCCAGAAAAAATTGAAGGAGGGCGAAGCCTCTGCTCGCCACTCTCAATATATGGCTCAAATCCATCTCGGCGTCCCTTTAGACGTGGAGGTTGACCAATGCAAGTTACAGGGGTTTGATGCCGAGAAAATCTCTCCCTTGCTGCAAAAGCTAGAACTATACCAGTTCTTGAAACAACTCCCAAAACTCCAAAACGTTTTTGGTGGTGAGTCTGATGGAGCAGAGATTGCTAATACCATATCAAAACCTTCAACAGCCAGTCTGCCTGTCGTTGAAGATGACGATACTTGGTTTTTTAGCCCGGAAGACACCGCAGGCAATGAGCGTGTTGTTCCGGTGCATGTTGAACCACAGATCATTACGACAACAGAACAGCTAACTGCGTTGATTGAGCACTTGAAAACCTGCTCCGATCGTTCTGTGGCTTGGGATACTGAAACGACAGCCCTAGAACCGAGGGATGCAAAATTAGTCGGGTTGGGCTGCTGCTGGGGCGATCAGCCGACTGATATTGCCTATATCCCAACGGGGCATACCGTTGGCAAATATTTGAAATGTAATCAGGTGTTAGAGGCTCTGAGACCGATTCTCGAAAGTGCTGACTATCCGAAGGTGCTGCAGAACGCAAAGTTCGATCGCCTGGTGTTGCGATCGCAAGGGATTGAACTGGCTGGGGTTACCTTTGATACCATGCTAGCCAGCTATGTCATTAATCCAGAAGCCAGCCATAACTTGAATGATCTCGCGCTGCGCTATCTGTCTGTGACGATGGAGAGTTTTACAGACGTGGTGCCTAAAGGACGAACGATTGCTGATATCAGCATTCCCATCGTGGCTGAATACTGTGGGTCTGATGTCTACACGACATTTTTGTTGATCGAAAAACTGACTGCTGATTTAGTCAATCAGCCTGAGTTGCAAACCCTCTTGGATACCATTGAGATTCCATTGGAGCCGGTGCTGGCTGAGATGGAATATCAGGGCATTCGCATTGATGTTGACTATTTGAATACCCTATCTCACAAGCTGGAAGAGGATCTCCAGGCCATTGAGACAAAGGCTTATGCCGATGCAGGAACTGAGTTCAACTTAGGGTCGCCTAAACAGCTGAGTGAGCTATTGTTTGAAACGCTGGGCCTTGACAAGCGAAAATCGCGCAAGATTAAGACTGGATATTCGACGGATGCCACCACATTGGAAAAGCTCCAGGGTGACCACCCAGTCATCGATGGTCTTTTGGATCACCGAACCCTATCCAAGCTCAAATCAACCTACGTTGATGCCTTACCAGCTCTTGTTCGTGCCGATACTCAGCGCGTTCATACAGACTTTAATCAAGCGATTACGGCAACAGGGAGACTGTCTTCATCCAATCCAAATTTGCAAAATATCCCCATCCGAACTGCGTTCAGCCGTCAGATTCGAGCTGCATTTGTACCCGAACCAGGCTGGGTAATGGTGGCAGCTGATTATTCTCAGATTGAGTTGCGAATTCTTGCTCATTTGAGTCAAGAACCTGTGTTGCTGGAAGCATATCAAACCGGGCAAGACGTTCATACACTAACGGCAAGACTTTTATTTGATCGCGATGAGATTTCATCTGAAGAAAGGCGATTAGGCAAGGTGATCAACTTCGGTGTAATTTACGGCATGGGTGCGTCTCGCTTTGCTCGTGAAGCCGGAGTCAATCGTGTTGATGCCAAGTTGTTTATCGATCGCTTTAATGAACGCTATCCCAAAGTGTTTGAATACTTGCAGCGGACACAGCGAGAGGCGATCGCCTACGGGTATGTCACCACAATCAAAGGGCGGCGCCGCTACTGCAACTTTACGAGCGATCGCCTTAGGGCATTACGGGGGAGCGACCCTGACGCCATCGATCTGAGTAAAGTTCGGTCATCAAATCAGTATGACGCAGGGATGTTGAGAGCTGCAGCCAATGCACCCATTCAAGGTTCTAGTGCTGACATCATTAAAATTGCGATGATACGATTGCATGATCTTTTGAAAACCTATCAATCGAGGCTGCTACTACAGGTACATGATGAACTTGTGTTTGAAGTCCCTCCCGACGAAATTGATGTGCTTACACCGCTGATTCAATCAACCATGGAGTCTGCTGTTTCACTGGATGTCCCATTAGTTGCAGAAGCACATGCTGGCTCAAACTGGATGAATGCAAAGTAACTGGATACACGACTTGGCAACGTTTAAAGAGGAACCAGGATTTAGGGCGCACGTTGCGCGCCCTAAACCCTTATTTCTTCGTTGCAATTTTGGGAAGTTTGCCAAGTCATGTGAGGCACATACGCTTGATCCAGTTGGTAAGAATACGATTTACCTCCTCCGGAGCCTCATCTTGAGGACAATGCCCAACCTGGTCAAGCACAAGAAACTCTTCAACTTGAGGAAAATGCGCGAGCAATCGGCGACCTTCATCAATGGGTTCCCACGGATCATCCTTTCCCCAAATAATGAGTGCTGGGCACCTTAACTTTTCTAATAAGTCTTCAGGAAGCGGCCCGTGGGAATAACGTGTAAACGCAAGAAATACATCAGCAGCACCTGTATCTGATGCAGGGCGCAACAACATCTCGACGAGCTCATCGGTTACTGCTTCAGGATTTACGTAAGCTTGAGAAAGTGCATTACGAACTGTGCTACGACGAGCGACAAGCTGGAAAAATTGATGACCAAGCCACTGTATCCCAAGAATTTGCTGCAAAATAGGCGCACCCATCCGTCTGTACCAAGGTAATTGAGCAAGACGACGCACATGCAGCATCCGGATTGAACAATTCAACATGGCGACACCTAAACATCCTTCAGGCTCATCCACAGCAGCTTGCATTGCAGCAATACAACCAATAGAGTTACCAACTAAGAACACAGGTTCTTTAATTATGTCTCTACAGAAATCACGAATTTGTGAAGACCAAGTCTCAAAGGTATACGTCACTGGATTTCCGGGATATGGTTTTGCCGATGCTCCAAACCCTAATAAATCTAGTGCATAGACACGACTATACTTCGCCAAAACAGGGATATTTTTACGCCAGTGCCCCCAAGATGCTCCAAATCCATGAATAAGAAGCATGACAGGTCCTGTATCCCCCATCTGTTGGTAACATATCGGCAAATCGTTCCAAACCCATTGCTTAGGAACTGGTAGAGAATCGAATGATGAGTGTACTTGGGTAGCCATAGTTACTAAATCACGGACAGGCTTGTATGTTAAGGCGGGGTTCTGGG
>JBCCWF010000311.1:0-8016 GCA_039194035.1 Cyanobacteria bacterium P01_E01_bin.6
CCGCCCCTCTATTGGTACTTTATTTTCTAGCAAGTCCCTTATTGTTCAAACATGCGCATGTTGTCAAGGTAGAGAGACGGGTCTTGAGCCACCCATCCTAGCCTTGAGTTCGTGCGAACTTCGAAATGTAGATGGGGAGCATAAGCCTCTCCGGTATTCCCAGAGGTGCCGATGGCTTGCTCTGTGCGAATCGTATCGCCTTGCCTGACGGTGATAGAGTCTAGCTGAGCATAGCGAGTTTGCAATCCATCTTGGTGGTTAATCACGACAAGTTTGCCATAGCCGCCTTGCTCTCCAGCAAACGCGACGGTTCCGTTGCCAACGCTCAATACGGAGGTGCCGATGGCGGCATCTAGATCAACACCGCTGTGAAAGTCAATCGTCGTTGTTCCAGGTTCGGTTTGCCATCCATACTGACGCAAGACTGGGGCGATCGCCGGAAGCGGATGCCCTCCAATCGGTTGAGTGTCGCGTCGTGCCACCGTTGGGGGGGCTGTTGGAGACCAGTTAATTCCTGGAATAAAGGCAATGGATGGCACCTCAGCACACCCATTGGCTTCAAACAACACATCAGCGCGCATATTATATTGATCGGCCAAGTCTTGCCAGGTTGTGCCACTGGGAACGTTCACACGAATTCCGTTATACGGGGGAACGGTTATCTGAGTCCCAGAAGAAACCTGTCCATTAATCAATTGAGGATTGAACCCAAGCAGTGTTGCTGGAATCAAGTCATATTGCTCAGCAATGCTTTCGATGGTTTCTCCTGCACTTACCTGATGTTGATTGAGGCGTTCCAACACTGGAACGACACAGATTGAGTCAGATTCACGAGGGTTTTGTTTTGTTGTTTCTTGGTGTGAACCGGCTCCACTATCTCCCAATTGACCCGATTGAAATGTTGTCAGTGCGACAGCGTTGTTTGGAGAGTGAAGACTCACGTTCCACAGCACGCTGCATAGTGGGATGGCTGCAAGCCATTGATAATACTGGTTCATAAGGCACTTGTATCAAGCAAACATATCAAGCAAATATCGCCACGATCGGGTGACGTTAAACGAGGCAGCACTAATCACGATTTTAGATCGCCAGAAACGAAGTAGGGCAATGAATCAGAACAATGATGTTCCGTGCCCATTATTCATGTACGATCGCCTGACTTCGGGACACATTGCCATATCACTGTACACATAAAGTACAGTCCCCTTTGCCCCCAGGTTCAACAGATTCTCGGCTATGATGATATGAACTCATTTAACGTAGGTTGGCCTACATCAGGTTGATCATTTCTACTGGACTCGGCGTACACATCATAAATTCTTGAGAGAAAACGATGGGCGTTTCATTGAAGCAAATTGGCCTTGGTGCCGCGATTCTTGGTATCGGAAGTGGAATTGGGTTCTTTGGTGGATATCGCCTGAAAGCAAATCACACTGCAACCTCTCTTGATGCACCGCTGACGACCGTTGCTGAGGTTTCTCCTGCCGAACCAGAGGTTGCGGTGGCAGCTGTACCGTCTATTCCTCTCATTAATCAAAACAATCCAAATTTTATTGCAGAGGCTGTGAAACAGGTTGGCCCTGCGGTGGTTCGTATTGATGCGTCACGAACGGTATCAAATCCAATTGTTGATCCGTTTCAATCGCCATTTTTTAGGCGTTTTTTTGGAGATGACGTTCCTGAGCAACAGCAATTAGAGCGAGGCACAGGGTCTGGATTTATCATCAGCTCGGATGGACAGCTGGTGACCAATGCCCATGTGGTATCTGGAGCGGAAATGGTCACGGTTACGTTGAAAGATGGACGTACGTTTGACGGTCGCGTGGTTGGAGCTGATCCGATTACAGATGTGGCGGTGATTAAAATTGAGGCCACCGATTTACCTAGTGTGACTCTCGGCAGCTCTGAAGATCTAATCCCTGGGCAATGGGCGATCGCCATTGGAAACCCAATGGGCTTAGATAACACAGTGACAGCAGGCATCATCAGCGCCATTGACCGATCTAGCTCTCAAGTGGGTATTCCAAATAAGCGTGTCCGGTTTATCCAAACCGATGCAGCGATTAACCCAGGCAATTCAGGTGGGCCATTGCTGGATGATCAGGGGCGTGTCATTGGCATTAATACAGCCATTCGTGCAGATGCCCAAGGGTTGGGGTTTGCGATTCCCATCGAGACTGCCGCTCGTATTGCTGAGCAATTGTTTGAGTCGGGTGAGGTACAACATCCCTACATCGGTATCCAGATGGTGGATTTGACTCCTGAAACTCGTATGCAACTCAGTGAGGACGAAGAATCCGATATTCAGATCACGGAAGACGAAGGCGTTCTGATTTGGCAAGTGATGACGGGAACCCCCGCCGACGAGGCTGAACTCCAGCAGGGCGATATTATTAACAAGGTAAACGGTGTTGATGTTAAATCGGCATCTGAGGTGCAAGAACAAGTAGAGCGTAGCCGCATTGGGGATCTGCTTGAAATCGAGATTAATCGTGCGGGTGAGCCGCTGTTTATTGAACTGCGTCCAACGACACTACCTGTTGAAGGGGTCGGGTAATGTCGAGCAATTGGCCAAGTCATGTGCGATGGGCGATCGCAAAACGCTTGATACCAGCCAAGTCGGGATGGATGCGAATGTTTTGAAAAGGATGCTGATTCAAAATCGAGACAACGTCTTCATCTTGTCCAGCCATCATTTCGACCATCCATCGTCCGCCTGATTTCAAATAGAATGGCGCGGTTTGAGCTAGGTGCCGAATTGCATCCAAGCCATCGGTACCTCCATTTAATGCAAGATGAGGTTCGTGACGTGACACTTCGGGCTGTAGAGATTTGATTTGCCCAGAAGGAATGTAGGGTGGATTTGACACCAGTCCACTCAGCTGGCCTTGAAGCTGTTGGATGGGATCAAACCAACTGCCATGATGAAATTGAATGCGATCGCCCATCCCGTAACGATCAGCATTCTTGCGGGCGATCGCCAACGCATCAGCACTCGTATCCACGGCATGGACAGTTGCATTGGGAAAGGCATCGGCCAGCCCTAGGGCGATCGCCCCACTGCCGGTTCCCATGTCGATCCAGATTCCGTTTCGTAATGCTGGATCATGCTCTGTACTTTCAATGGCAAGGTCGATCAGCAACTCCGTTTCGGGGCGAGGAATCAACACAGCGGGAGAAACATACAGCGAGAAGTGTCGCCACGGAGTCATTCCGGTCAAGTGCTGGATGGGGGTGCGATCGCGAAGTCGCTGCTCCCATAGCTGCGTCAACTGATCGAGAGAACATCGGATATCCAATGACAAAGCCCCACGGTAGGTTTTCAACCGCAGGGCTAGGGTGTCTAATGTTGGGACGTAGTGGAGCAGTAGCCAGTCTATCTCTGACGATGGGATGTTTTCACTGGATGCTGTTTCACAGGCCCACTGATGCCACTGCCAAAGGCGATCGCCCGAAACGGTCTCCATCCTTCGCTCATCCACAGCGACGACTCATCAATCGCCTACTGTTCTGCGTCGTCAGGAATTTGCTCCTGGAGATACCGCAGCGTCTCACTCGACGGGATCAAGCGAATCTGCTGGAGATCTTCGTTCTCGCTCGTTTCAAAGGTGTAAATCAAGTCTTCAAGACGAAGCACATGCTGCTGAAGCGTGGATGCCAAATCAGGCTGACTCTCCGCAATCTCTGACAGCAAAAGTTGAAGGTCTTCACGAGTGAAAAATACAGGAACAACTTCGCGATCGCCCTGTTGAATCGTCAGGTAACCAAACCCGTCTCCTTCAGCTTCTAACGACCGGGCTGTAAAGAGTGGAACGCCAGAAAACTCGTCAATGGGCTCCTCCACTTCTCCCGAATCTTGAATGATGGTGACAGCGGATTGAACCTGATTTTCTTGAGGAACAAAGACAAACTCAAGCCGAGAATCTGGATCTTGTCCCTGCAGCGCCACTTCATAAATCCGTGCCAATGATACGGGTGTTACCCGAACCGAGCTAGCCAACTCTGGGTCTGCCTCACCAAGGCCACTAATGAAAGCTTCAGCGTCCGATTGGCTAATGAACACTTGCGTAACAGGCGGAATATCATCTTCTTCGGACAGCTCAGAGACCAAAGGAGAACCCGTCTCGTCCGTGACTGTGAACACAGGAACATGGCGCAATTGCTGAGTGATTTCTTCACTCGTTAGCGCCATGGCACTAAACCCGGCTGAAATGATTGAACCAACAATAATTCCGCCGGCAGTGAGTGCTGCAGCACCTTTGCGAATCAACGACTTCATAAAATTGCTCCTGACTAATGTCAATGGCTACGATCTTTACTGTGCTGATTGAACCTCTCTCCCCATGAGTCTAGCGCTATCGCGTACGATTCATGTTTGCGCAACTCGACGTCATGTCCACTCGTGGTTTTCCACGTATCGCTTTCCACAGATGAATGGGGTATGCCGGGCTTTGAGAACTTATTCACTGGCGGTTGAATCGTAACAGCCGTTGATGTTCTCTCGCGACTATTGTGAACTACAAAGCTACCGGTCATTCATCCAATTCATAGATAATACTCAGCGATCGGGACAGTCATCATCAGCATTCATTTACGTTTCGTTTACATTGGATAACAGAAACTTAACATTACTGGGTTAATCCTCTGATGTAAACCCGATTTCGTGTGGATGAGATAATCTAAGTCGTTATTGAGCAACGATAAATATGAGGAACCCATTCTGAAAGGTGGTGCTAGATCTCATCGTGTGATCCTTTCTCAGCAGTGGCTCTCAGCAATGGCCATCATTTCAAGATGTGGGATCTGAACGAATAACCAAGGAGTTTTAAGATGATTCAAAAACTAGTGTTTACGGGGTCTTTGAATAAATGCTGGATTGGGTTGGGACGGGGAATGGCGATCGCCCTTTTGTTGACCATTGCGGCGTGCCAATCTGAAGCTCCTCCCGTTGATACGGCTGCAGACGACGACACGACAGAGCCAGCGGCATCTCCCGTCGCAGACGGCGACGGATTGAAAATCGGGACTGTGTTGCCGATTACTGGAGACTTGGCTCAATACGGTGGGCCGATGCAAGACAGCGTCAGTCTGTTGGTCGATACGGTTAATGCTTGTGGAGGGGTGTTGGGTCAGCCTGTCACGTTGATTTCAGAGGATGGTCAGACAGAACCCTCTGCTGGAGCGTCTGCCATGACGAAATTAGTAGAAGTGGATCAGGTGGCTGGTGTTGTTGGTGCAGCAGCAAGTTCTGTTTCCAGTGCCACGATTGATATTGCGGTTCGAAATGAAGTGGTTCAAATTTCACCGTCAAGCACAAGCCCTGTGTTTACCGAACGGGCACTAGCGGGAGATTTTGATGGATTTTGGTTTAGAACGGCTCCACCCGATACCTTTCAAGGCATTGCATTGGCAGAGCTAGCCAAAGAAAAAGGCCATGAGTCAGTGGCGGTGCTTGCCATCAATAATGACTATGGGAACGGATTGGTTGAATCGTTTGGCTCTGCATTCGAAGACTTGGGTGGGGCGATCGCCAATGACGATAATCCAACCCTATATCCTCCCGATGCCACAACCTTTGATTCAGAAGTTATCGCAGCGTTTAGCGGTAGTCCTGATGCGGTGATGATTGTTGCCTATCCCGAAACGGGGAGTCTGATTCTGAAGTCGGCTTATGAGCAGGGGTTACTTGATGGTTCCGTGGATGTCATTCTCACCGATGGCATGAAAGACGACTCGGTTGCTGAGTTGGTTGGCAAAACAACCGATGGTGACTACATCATCAATGGCCTTATTGGCACGGCTCCGAGTTCTGGGGGGCCTGGATTGGATGCGTTTAAGGAACTCTACATGACTCAGTTTGAGCGCGACCCGGCGGTGTTTGATCCCAATAGTTGGGACGCGGCAGCGTTGATTGTGTTGGCCGCTGAGCTGGCTCAGTCGAATTCTGGTGCAGACATCAAAGCATCGATTACTGAAGTTTCCAATGCTCCTGGCCAAGACGTTTTTGATGTTTGCGAGGCTCTTGACTTGGTGCGTGCAGGGGAAGCGATCAACTTCCAAGGTGCTAGCAGCACGGTGGATTTGGATGCTCAAGGTGATGTGGCAGGTAGCTATGATATCTGGACAATCGCTGATGATGGGTCGATTGAGGTGATTGATACGGTTAGCGTTGGCGGCTAACAAACACAAGAGTTCAGATTCGTCTGATTTTTCGTTGTAAGGGCACACCGTCGTGTGCCCTTATTTGTAGATACAAATGCGATCGCCTGTGGGTCGCATCCGTTTTCTGCTGAACGAGGCCAGTCATGGTTGACTGTTGGCATCATGATGCGTCACCGTCCCCTGAGCGGAATCGAAGGGGATTTTTGCGATGAGTCATCACTGGCGTCTACAGCGATTGGGGATCTGCAAATACAGTACCAATAGAGGGGCGCCGCCCCTCTATTGGTACTGTATTTTTTAGTCAGTCCCTTGACTAGTGACCGCTGATGGCAGCTTTCTTGGGGGTATTGCGGAACGGTAGGCGCAAGAGTCCGACCAGTAAAACGACATCCCGAGGCTTGCGGTATTCCGTAATGCCAATCGTCATTGTCTGATGGTCTCGTTGGGGTTGAGCCTGATAGGTGCCAAACAGGCGATCCCACCACGGGCTATTGAAGCCGAAGTTGCAGTTGCTTTCTTGAACATTGATGGAGTGATGGATACGATGCATGTCTGGAGTGACGACGAGTAGCCGAAGTCCCCGATCAATTGCTGTCGGCAACAGGATATTGGCGTGGTTGAACAGGGATGTTGCATTCAACAGAATCTCGAAGAGCAAGACAGCCAACATCGGTGCTCCCAGGAGGGCGATCGCCCCACTCTTGATGAACATCGACAGCAGAATTTCTAGAGGATGGAAACGAATTCCGGTGGTCACGTCATAGTCGAGGTCTGCGTGGTGGACTCGATGCAGTCGCCACAGCCCTGGCACCGCATGGAATACAACGTGCTGTAGCCAAACCACAAAATCCATGACGATGATTACGATGACGATAGCCAACGGGATGGGAAGATCGATGGCGTTGAGCAGTCCCCAGCCCCGTTTTGCCGCGAATGATGCGATTCCTAATGCAGCGACAGGGAACATCAGTCGCACCAGGACGGTATACAGAACCATGAGGGCAATGTTGTTCAGCCAACGGGTGCTTTTTGCAATGGTTGATATTCGTCGTGGGGTAAGGATTTCCCATGCCGCCATCGTAGCCAGGGTACCCGCAAAGCAGCTTAGCCGAATGGCGGATTCGTGGGTCAAGAACCAGGCACTTAGGCTCATTCAGTGTCTTCCTACTCGATACGTTTACATGGTCTACGGGTTAACGCCAACTTTTGAAGGCTTTATACTCACTCGTTGATTTTTTCCATCACAGCAGTGAAAAGGTCATCAAAATTGGATGCTTGATGCATGTCGAGGGTGAGGGTGTTCATATCTTTGAGTGTATTCGTCAGTTCGGCGATCGTGTCGCGAATCTTTTGGTAAAGATCAATATCATCGCGGAAGCCCTGAAGATTGGCTTGACCCACTGATTGCATCGCCTCATTCAGTTCTGCAATTTGATCTTCCCAATGTTTAATGAAGCGAATTCGCTGAATGGGTTTGTAGATTTTTGCATCGCTAAGGACGATGGGAAAAATGCGATCGTAGAAACTGCCATTTTGAGCTATTTCTACCAGCTCAAACATGCAGTTCTCAGATTTCAGATATTTCTCGCTGATGACGGCGATCGCGGCTTTACCTGCACCAATCTGCTGCATAAAGTCTTTGATGCGTCCCTTGAACCCTAAATCTCGCTTATCTCGAACGATGATGACGCCCCGCTGTTGAAATTCTTCATCCATAGGACTTACGCAGCAGCCATGGACAGAGAAGGCTGTTTGAGTTGCTGACAGAGATAGTGGTCGAGCAGCCCATGCTTGAGTTGGTAAATGGTTTGCCCCATCTGCTGGGCCAACTCATTGAGGCGAACCCACACCAGA
>JBCCWF010000312.1:0-7984 GCA_039194035.1 Cyanobacteria bacterium P01_E01_bin.6
CCGATATATTCTTAGCTAAATATGATACAGATGGAAATCAGATTTGGATCGAGCAATTTGGCTCAGAAGATGATGAAGGGACATATTTATTAAATATTACTATAGACAATAAAGATAATATTTATTTGACCGGAAATACTAATGGCAATCTTGGAGGTAAAAATTCAGGTTCATTCGATGCCTGGGTGTCAAAATTTAGCTCGAATGGACGTCAACGCTGGACCAGGCAATTTGGAACTTCCAAGTTAGATTATGCCACAAGTGTCACGTTTGATGGAAAGAGAAGCTTAGTTGTTACTGGTTTTACAGAAGGTTCAATCAGACGCCAGGAAAACAAGGGTGCTATAGATTCCTGGGTTGCAAGCCTTAATGTCAGAAATGGAGCTCTGAGAAATAAATTTAAGCCAATTAAGTCTAGAGTCAATCCTCGGAGCAGTGGGGCTACTGCCACTGATAGCCTTACGAGTTTAGCTACAGAGATTGATGCGAGCGATCGGCCACTGGAAGTGTCTTCTTCAGGAGGTAATCCTCTGCCCAGTGATGCAACATCAGTGATATCTAATAGCTTAGAGGGATTTGGTAAAAAAATTGTCGATCCTTTAGAAACTCTCGTTACTGAACGCTTCAGAGGAAGCTCATTCCCTTCCATGAATAACCTACTAATTGATAACAACGAGCTCAATCCGCAAGAGATATCAAATGACTTTTCTAGTCTCTCTGCTACCACACTAGATATAGATTTAATTTGAAAAGTTGTTGAAAACTTCCACAGTTATTTTGTTTATCATTCGTTATAATGCGAATATACCTAAACAAATCTAGCTGTATTTTGTGTCAAAGGTTGCTTTGCTTAACCAAGCACATTTACTGTTCTAATTGACTTGGTATTCATGAATGCCTTGATCTGTTTGGCTTGCAACTAGTTCCGGAAGTTGCCATCAACAAAGTTTGGTGTTAATGTCTCGAGCATTTGAAAAATGCTTTCTTCTTCATGAGAAGATCGAGATCAATATGAAGTGTATTTTATTTTTTATACAGCTTCTACTTGGTCTTACTTCTTATCTAATTATTCTTGCCTTCCTATGCTGCTCTAGGAGGATATTTGTGGGAGAAGTATTTGAGAATATTCTTGCGATCTCTTAGTTGTTTCATTGCTTAAGAGATTTCTTTACTAGAAACTATCAATTTTACTATTATACCATTTCAGGAAGAAATATTGTCCTACTGAATACTCCTGGTCTGTAAGATAATATCATTTGTTATGTAAAAAACTCAGTTTTGTATACTACTTCAAATCTACTGACATGAATAGAGTCTCTAATGATCCTGACTATGCCCTAATTCAGGGTCAATTAGTATCTACTTGGGGTATGGGAGAAAGAGTTGTTCCTAAAGCAATGTCGGATACTTCTCTTAATCGACATATTCTCGATATCAGTTTTCGTCATTATGAATTAGCTTCTCGCTATGCTCTGAATAAGCGAGTCCTTGACATTGCTTGTGGTAGTGGATACGGCAGTAACATACTCAAACAGTCAGGAGCCGCTACAGTTCTTGGAGTTGATATTTGCTCTGAAGCAGTTGAATATGCAAATCAACAATACTTGTTGCAAGGCATAGAATTCATTTGTGACGATGCCGAGCAGTTTGACTGTAGCGATACCTTTGATGTGATCTGCTCTTTTGAAACGTTGGAACATCTTAAGTCTCCTGAACAATTTCTGCAAAAGCTCTATAGACTTCTTTCTGCAGAAGGAGATTTGCTCCTTTCTGTTCCTCTAGGTGAAACTCGGCATTTCGATCCCTATCACCTCCATGCATTTAGCAAAGATGATATTTTTTCTTTACTCAATCAAGCTGGTTTTTCAGTCGACCTCTATCGTCTGGATGTCTTTAAGATGAGTCGTTCGGATTTACTAAATTCTAAGTCTCTTTATCCAGAATCTAATCCTTCTATGAGCGATCTTTTGCTCACATATAGAGGTCTAAGAACATTATATGATTTTGTTTTTCGAGATGGGTTTAAGATCCCTCAACTTATGGTTTGCGCTAGAAAAATAAAGACTTAGAGTTTTTATCGGTCTGATTTATATTGATAGACTGATAATCTAGTAAGGCAATCTAAACTAGATTAACATAGATATAAAATAGTTGCTCAATGACGGCTGTCAATATTTTGAGTTATATCCTGTTTCTCTGAAAATATAATTATCTTGTCTAACTGCGAAAATATAATCCATTTAATTGTTGCTATCTCTCACACGGTAATTGCTGATATGCTAGTCTATTCTTTTTGCGCTCCCATTGATCTAAATATCTTTGGGTCTCATACTCCGCAGCTTGCTGCGCTGCGAAAACAGCGTCTGAAAGGCGCTGTAGAGCGAAGCCGACCGCGAAGCGTGAGAGGCGTAGCGGAAGTGACACCCCGTTGCTTGCAGCGGGGATGTTCATTGCCTAGCTCTTCGTTAGAAACTTATATTCTGAGACTAATTAAAATATGACTAGATGCCTAAAATTTTTATTCTGTTGAGGGAGTCAAGATAGTTTTTAGTTGATCCTACTAGCGTAATATGTTGGACTTCTCATGAAAAAAATAGGTCTCTATTTAGTAGCACTCACCTTTGCTATTGGTGTGGGACTTGCTAGTTGCGATCTAGTTTTTGTGCAAGGGCTTTCCGATTCATTACGCCCCGTGCCACCTCCCTATCCTTACTTTTCTGACAGGTCGACACAAATCAGTGAAGCACAGCGTATTTCAGATCGTTTAGAAGACTATATTCGCGATTGGATGGATGGGGAAGCTTCCGCTGAAATACCCAATGACCTGATCCCCGCTGGTAGGGCTGGAGTTTCTAATTATTACCTTCAAAGACCTGAAGAGGTTAGACCTTCCGAGCAGTGGGGGATTCGTGAAGCTGAAGACATCGACTTTTCAGCTCTTCACGGCGCTAGTCCCGATCCTCATGCCACCTATATGGTACTGGGAACTTTTCTAGCTCCTTTTGGTAATAAGGTCATTATGGAGGGGGAATTCCCCCATTCCCGATTCTTTGATGTTCAATTAAGCCCTCCTTTCGATCCCAACCTTTACATTTATGAAGGCGCGTTTGGAGCTCCCGAGGTCCCAATTGTTGATGTTGATATGGATCCCCTTCCCGGTCACATCAATCCATTTCGGGTTGGTGCAGATCGTAATGCTACAAATCGCCGCTACAGACTTACATGGACCCTAGCAATCGGGAATGGCCCTGAAATGGAGCCTGCTTACCGTCCACCACATTACCGCGCTCCCGGAAATCACCGCTTTGCATCGGCACTGGTGTATCAAGGACCCTGGGGAGATCCCCAATGGAAATCCGATCCAGTCCAGTACGGTCACGGTTTAGGAGTGTGGCAACCTGGGTATTTTTGGGTCCGCTATTATGCCCCCGATCGAGAGGTAGGTCCTCTTGGTGGCGTGCCCCTTCCAAAGGTTCTCTACGAACTTCCTGATGGAAGGCAATACTACATTAATGCTGATTATGCCGAAATGATCGATCGGGTGAATGCAACAATTCCTGCAGGTAGGACATGGCCTGAAGAGCCAAACGAAGTCTTTTTTGGTCCAAATGTTGGCTGGGATAAGATGTGGGGGATTTTCTTGGGAGCGACCGAAGGACTAATTCAGGCAGTCTATGGAAATGACGCAAACGCACAAAAGCCTTATTTGCGTCAACTCAATCTTGGGGTGACAGGGCGTGGTGAAAACCAACCACCTCCCGGAAACTATGCTTCTTCTGCGAGCAGTTGCCCCTATATCCACTACATGACTCGAGGAATGTCATTAGGTTGGGGAAAAATTGTTGTTCTTACGGGACGAATGCCACAGACGCCTCGTACTCGAAATGGCGAACCGATTATGGAAGGAGGACAGGCACGCTATTTTTCCATAACTAGCTACGATGTCAGGGTTGACGCTGCCGTTCCGACAGCGGCCCTTACTTCTGTCATGGATGACGAAATTGTGACCGATGAAAATGGTTGGTACATGATTGTCTATTCGCGCATTACGGACCGTCCCGCAAATGCCACTCCCGCCAACAATGCAACTTGGGTTGACTGGGGACCTACCGCAGTACAGAGTTGGAATCTTCGCTGGATGACAGTTCATCCGGAGTGGAACGATACGTCGATTCCGGTGCCGGATGAGGCAAATATGAGCTGGGCTACGAGTACATGGAGCGGCTCCCGCTATAACCCAGAATTGATTGGACGTAACAATCACGATGGGTTTCTGAGGGAATATTTACCCAGAGTCCATTACATGACTAAATCTGAATTTGAAGCATTGGGGTCGAACGTACGACCTGAGACTCTGCCTATCTGGCGCTAAACGGCTTTGTTCTCTCTATGTTGAGTTGGAACTAAGAACAATCAATTCCCATGTATAGCATTGGGCATACCACTGCGGACATTGCAGCTATGTCTACCCCTGACTGTGCATAGAAATCTCTGTCCTAACTGGAATGGCAAGCGCTATAACGTTGGGCAACTAAAGACGGTAACTCTCAAAGAGGCTACTGTTACTGACTTATTTGGACTAATAGAGAGCATCAAATACTTTAACGTCGGTCTCTGTAGAATAAATCAACTGTAATATTTAAGCCGAAATTCTAAGCTAAGCATAATAAAGGATACATCTGCCCTAGGCGCTCAACTATTTATTTGGAGAGAATATTCTTTCCCGGCTAATGTTCTCTGTTGAATTCTTGCCATGCGATGTTCAAATCTCGAACAAAATACTCTTAAGAATATTAATCTATGCCCCTTGGAGACCTAGAAACAATGTCCGATCGCCCTCTCTCCTTCAAATCCTGATCGCCTTTGCAACTCGTCTACATTCTCTCAGTAAAACCACAATAGTCTTCCACCTCCAGCTCTAAATCCGACAACCGAAATGGCGCGATTACAATTGGTTTATCAGCACCTGAAATTCATAAATCGCTATTACCCTTATACCCTCGGAGTTGCAGTCGGTGGATTGGTGCTTTTCTTTGGGGCGAATGCCATCTTGGGAAATGCATCTAGCAGTCATACCACTCAACGTCCAACGGAGTTCAATGCGCTTCCAGTCGAAGTGTTTGTAGCCGAACCTGTTGAGGCTTTTGATGTATTGAGGGACTACACTGGTGAGATTATTGCCGGGCGCACTAGCGAATTGGGCTTCGAGCGAACGGGCACATTGATGCAACTCACTGTTGATGAAGGCACCCGCGTTCAAGCTGGAGACATCCTGTCGCAGCTAGATGTGCGCAACCTAGAAGCTGACATTCGCCAACTGGACGCGCAGGTAGCCCAAGCAGATGCCCAATTGCGGGAAATGCGAGCGGGCCCCCGCAGCGAAACTATTGCCGCGGCCCGTTCAGCCGCTCGCGATCTAGAAGTACAGCTTCACCTTGCTAGTGAGAAACTCACTCGTCGCCAAAACTTGTTCGAGCAAGGGGCTATTTCCCGCGAACAATACGACGAAGCTATCAGCGATGTCAGCATTTTGCAAGCTCGCTGGAATGAAGCCAAAAGCCAACTTGGAGAGCTGCTAGAGGGGACGCGCAGCGAGCAAATTGACGGACAATTGGCGGCGATCGCTCAACTGCAGGCCCAACTGGATAGGCTCCAACTGGAGCGTCAAAGAAGCACTCTGATAGCCCCCTTCTCCGGCACAATCTCAGCCAGCCATGTCGATGAAGGTGCCGTCGTATCTGCAGGAACTCCTGTCCTTCGTTTGGTCGAAGATGGCATCCTTGAAGCCCATGTAGGTGTGCCTGCTTCTGCAACCCGTTCACTCCAACCCGGAAGTTTACATCCGGTTGAGATTGACACAATTACTGTCACTGCCCGTGTGGATGCTGTTTTGCCGGAACTCGATCCCGCCACTCGCACAGTCACAGTCATTTTGAAATTGGAAGATGCTCCTACCGCTCTCGTGTTTCCTGGTCAGTTAGCTCAGCTACAAGTTCCCGAACGCATTGATGAGACTGGTTTTTGGCTGCCCACTCATGCTTTGGTGCAGGGGGTAAGAGGGTTGTGGTCCTGCTATGTGCTAGGCGTGCGAACTACTGTATCTGCAAGTGATGATGCCATCTACGACGTGGAGCAGCGAGATATCGAGATCCTTCATGTGGAAGGGGAACGAGTTCTGGTGCGTGGGACATTACAACTGGGGGATCGGATTGTCTCAAACAGTTCTCACCGCCTCACCCTCGGTCAACGGGTGCATCCGGTCAATATGTCTTTAGTGCACGAAACTATACAGTCTGAAACCGTGCAGTCTGAGACCGTGCGGCCTGAAACTATGCAGTCTGAAACTATGCAGTCTGAAACCGTGCAGCCTGAAACCTTGCAGTCTGAAACCGTGCAGTCGCATTCGATGCCACCGAATGCAGGAATTTTGCCCTAGGAATCCCAATCTTCTATGCGATCGCCATCGCACCCTCCTGAAAGGACGCAATCGATGATCCGCATCCTGATAATTGACGACATGAAAACCATTCGTCAGATGGTTCGACTGGTTGAGGAGCATCCGTCGGACATGGAGATTGTTGGTGCGACTGCCGATGGAAGCACTGGGTTGGAGCAAATTGCAAAATTGCAGCCGGACATTGCACTGGTGGATTTAGACACGCCTGGCGTGCAAGGGATGGATATAGTTCGGCTGGCTGTTCAAAAATCCCCCAATACGAAGATTCTGCGTCTTACCTCTAGAGAAAAAGAAGGGACTTTTTATCAAGCATTACATTCAAAAGCCGATGGCTACCTGCTCAAAACAAAGTTGCAAAGCGATCTTGTCAGCGCAATCCGATCCGTCCTTCGAGGGGGTCGTCAGTTCAGTCACTGTATGCTCGAACAGCCGAGTCTATCTTCTACAGCGGGAGCGAGCGGCTCTGACTTAGCAAAGGTCAACTCGATAAAAATCACCTCAGTCGATGCAACATTTCCAAATCCACGGAATGGGTGGAACCTTTTCTTCCGCAACCTGCGGCTACTCTTACTTACGCTGTGTTTGATTGTTGTGAGTGGAGTCTCTTCATTTGCATTGCTCCCCAGGATGGAAGACCCCGTTCCCTCACAACGGTTAGCGATTGTGACTACCCAGTTACCAGGAGCTAGTGCACAGAGAGTCGAATCTCTGATCACCGACAAAATCGAAACCGCCCTTCTGGAAATCAAACAGGTGGATTCACTCTACTCAACCTCCCAGGCCAATAGTTCGGTGGTCGTGGTGCAGCTGAAAGATACAGTTACCGAGGTCGATCCTGTTTGGGCTCGAGTGAGGGACAAGTTGTCTGACGTCGAGCCAGAATTGCCCATCGGTACCAGTGCGATCGGTTACGAAGACGTCGAACCCCGCGCAGTCAGCAAGCTGATTGCCCTTAGCTGGACTCTTGATACTCCGGTCAATTCCGCCATTTTGGGTCGTTTGTCCAAAGAACTGGGCGATCGCCTTCTTGCCCTAGACGGTACTGCAAAGGTCGAGTTTTTTGGCGCCTTCCGCGAAGAAATCTCTGTTGAAATTCGTCCCCATCAACTGGCAGCCCTTGGGCTATCGATCCCGGAGGTCGCACAACAGATCGAAGCTAGCGATGCCAAAGTCTCTGCCGGTCATATGCGCAACGGCTCCAACGATCTGTTGATCGAGATGGAATCCGAGCTGGACTCCCTCAACCGCATCCGTCAAATTCCTATCCGTAACAGCATCACCAGCCAATTCACCCGCTTGGGGGATGTCGCGTGGGTGCACAAATCTATTCAAGACCCTCCATCCGATCTAGCGATTGTTTCCGGAAAGCCAGCCATTACTCTGGCCCTTTTGGCTGACTCCAGCCAACGGATCGATCGTTGGTCGGAGCAGGTAAATCAAATCCTCGAGAGCGTAAACGAGCACCTTTCCCCCGGTGTTGAGCTAACCACCCTGTTCGACCAATCCGACTATGTTGATAGTCGCCTC
>JBCCWF010000313.1:0-7966 GCA_039194035.1 Cyanobacteria bacterium P01_E01_bin.6
CCCCTCTATTGGTACTTTATTTTCTAGCAAGTCCCTTACCGCATATAGTATGGAATGAATGATTCAGCAAAGGCGTATCTATACACGGACATTTCTCACCTTCGGGGAATCGCAGATTAATAAAACACCAACCGTAAAGGCGCACAACTGTGTGCCCTTTGTGTGCCCTTATGGAAGGATCGCCTAATTGTGGGAGGTTAATGAATTGCAAATCCCTAGCGGCATCATTCATGGCGATTAAGAACGGCATGACATTATTGATGGATGGTCGCAATTCCGATGCGTTCCTATTGGGACGATTGGCAATCAATCCTCAAGAATCTCCTAAAATTCATGCAGACCTTAATCCACAATAGTTGAAGCACATTATGCTCTTCTCTTAGAGTCCTTAAATTCATTTTTTCTTGAATTGCCTATTGTGCCTAGTCATCATTTCATCGTATTTTTTACGAAAATCCTTTTGTAACTGTTTTTTAAGCAATGACCATGTTCCCAAAGTCGGTAGCCCTCGGCCTTGCCCTTCTATCTTCCTTCGCGATCGCCCCTGTCTCCTTGATGACAGCATTGCGGCAGGATACCTACATGGCAGTTGCACAAACGACGGGTGAGCCATCGGCTTTTCCGTTGCCCGATTCTGTCCCAACAGATACAACGATTCGCATCGATGGCTCAAGCAGCATGATCGTGCTGAATGAAACACTCAAGCAGCGCTTTGAGCAGCAATATGCGGGGACAGACGTTGAGTTAGATAGCCAGGGAACCGATGAAGCCCTCCAATCACTCCGCGATGGAGACATTGACTTGGCCGCGGTTGGCCGTCCGCTAACGGAACAGGAAAAAGATGAAGGATTTGTAGACGTTCCTGTTAGTCGAGAAAAAATTGCCATCATTGTTGGCTCCAACAATTCCTTTGACGAAAACTTGACGTTTGAGCAGTTTGCTCGAATCTTCCGTGGAGACATCACGAATTGGTCAGAGGTAGGTGGTGAACCTGGCCCGATTCGGTTTGTCGATCGAGATGAAACCAGCGATACGCGATTATCCTTGAGCCGCTATGAGGTGTTTCAGGCTGCTCCCTTCCGATCTGGAGACACGGCAATTACCGTGGAAGACGATACGTCCGCAGTCATTGAGGCACTAGGAAGCAACGGTATTAGCTATGCGATCGCCAGTCAGGTACTCGACCAAGATGATGTCACCATCATCTCGATGCACCAAACTCTGCCTGATAACCCTGCGTATCCCTATTCTCAGCCTCGCGGGTATGTCTATTTTGAAGAACCAACGGCGGCAGCGGCAGCTTTCTTAGGCTATGCCACGGCTGATCGCGGTCAAGCAGCCATTGAGGATGCGAAGGAAGCAGAAGCAAGTGCGGTGGCTGCGGGGGAAGATATTTCCCAGGCACGCGTCATTGATATTCCTCCCATTGGTGGCATTCTTTACAGCACGTCGTTGGCCTATAGCCCAGATGGGACATTGGTTGCGGCAGCAAGCGATAACGGGACGGTGCGATTGTTCGACGCTGAAGGGAATCCGGTCGGAGAGCCGCTATCTGGCCTCCCTGGGCAGCTTAGTTCTCTCGCATTTAGTCCTGACGGCACTCGCTTAGTGGGAGCCACCAATGATGGCAGTATCCAGTTTTGGAACATTGATGGAACGCCGATTGGAAACCCTCTGACGGGTCATGACAGTGCCATTACATCTGTTGTTTTTAGCCCAGATGGAGAATCTATTGCCACCGCAGGAGCGGATGGTACGATCTGGCGCTGGGATTTGGATGGCAATCAAATCGGAGAACCCTTTACAGGGCATTCAGGAGCGGTTAATGGGTTAGCATTTCGTCCCTCTGGGGATGCGATCGCCAGTGCGGGTGCTGATGGTACTGTTCGTCTCTGGAATTTGGATGGTAATGCAATTGGGGAACCGTTGTCTGGTCATGATGGTGCGGTTAACAGCGTTGCCTTTGATGCGAGTGGAGATACGATCGCCAGCGGTGGAGGAGATGGAACGATTCGCCTGTGGACGATGGATGGGACTGCCATTGGCAACCCAATCGAAGGCCATGAAGGTGCGGTTAACAGCGTCGCGTTTATCCCAGGCAGTGCAGAATTAGCGAGTGGTGGGGCTGATAGCTCTCTGCGATTCTGGGATCGTGATGGCAATTCTACAGGGGTTGCTGCTGGTGCAGCACCGGCGGCGATCGCCGCTCTTGCCTTGAGTCCCGATGGATCATCCATCTTTACAGGCAGCACTGACGGAACCCTCCAAGCTCGGAATGCAGATGGTTCGCTCATTGGACAACCCATCGAAGGATATCTTTCATCCGTCACCCCAGCTCGTGGCAAACTACCGGCATGGATTTGGTGGCTACTGCCCTTGGCCCTGTTGGCTTTATTGTTATGGTGGCTGAGTCGCCGTTCATCAGACACGGCGCAGGAAGACGTTTCTTCTGCCACCTCAGTTTCTGTGAATGAGGATGGAACGCCCAGTGGTGGAACGGCAGTCTCTCCACATCTTGCGTCTGCATTTGCAGCAGCAGAGGCTGGAAAAACCGATGAGTCGCTGAAAAATTTCGATAAGGCAGTTCAAGAGGATCCCGGCAATGCTCTTGCGTGGACTGCCCGAGGGAACCTGCTGAATCAGGTTGGACGATCTGATGAAGCGCTGAGCAGCTTTGATAACGCGTTGAATATTCAAGCAGATTCACCTCAGGCGTTGGTCGGTAAAGGAACCGCCTTAACCAAACTGAGTCGATCCAGCGAAGCGATTCCGATGTTTGACCGAGCGGTTGACGCCACAAACAGGCTACCAGCCTTCAATATTGGCAATCTGGCAACGGGTGGTTTGCTGCTGGGCGGCACAGCTCTCACAGCGAAAGCTCTCTCTGGCAAGGGTTTTGCATTGCTTGACACCCAAAAGCCGCAAGAAGCCTTAAACACCTTTGATGCAGCTTTGAGTAATGATGCGCGATCGGTTGATGCGATCGCCGGACGAAATCGTGCGTTGGGGCTGATTGGCACGACGAAGCAGCCATCACCAGATGTAGACACAGGGGATGACACCAGCAAGGCAGCGGATGTGTCGCCTCGACTGTCATCGGCTCTTGCATTGGCAGAAGTTGGAAAAACGAATGAAGCCTTATCAACGCTTGAGCAGACCGTCACCGATGAGCCTCAAAATGCCCTTGCATGGACCGCCAAAGGAAATTTACTCAATCGCTTGAATCGGCCTGATGATGCGTTAGGAAGTTTCAACAAAGCCTTAGAGATTCAACCAGCCTTACCCCAAGCGTTGGTTGGAAAAGGGACAACACTAGTGAAGACAGGAAAAAGCGATGAGGCAATTTCTGTATTTGATCAGGCCATCAACGCTGCGGATGGATCACCGACGATTAATGTTGACAATTTAGCAACCGGAGGACTGTTGTTGGGTGGAGCGGCCCTCACCGCGAAGGCTCTCTCCGGTAAAGGATATGCGTTGCTGAGTGCCCAAAAACCGAGCGACGCGCTAGGTAATTTTGATGCGGCCTTGCGCAGCGACTCACGGTCAGTGGATGCGATCGCCGGACGAAATCGCGCACTGGGATTGCTGGGTCGGACTGAAAAAGCATCGGGTGCCTTGGCAGACGATGTCACTCCTCGATTGGCTTCGGCTCTTGCTCTTGCAGAGGTTGGCAAGACAGACGATGCCTTAACGACGCTTGATAAAACAGTCAAAGAAGAACCTGAGAATGCACTGGCATGGATTGCACGAGGTAATTTGCTCACTCAAGTGAATCGCCCCAGCGATGCGTTGGGCAGTTTTGGCACAGCACTGAGGCTTCAGCCTAATGCCTCTCAAACCCTGGTTGGAAACGGAAACGCTCTAAACAAGCTCAGCCGACCGAAAGAAGCCATGACGGCGTTTGACCAGTCTACGAATGCAACAGACATCCTCACAGCCTCTAACCTCAGCGGGTTGGCAACAGGCGGGCTGTTGTTAGGTGGCACAGCCCTCACCACCCAAGCCCTTGTCGGCAAAGGTTCTGCGTTACTCGACACCCAAAAGCCACAGGATGCCCTAGATACGTTTGATGCAGCGTTAGGACATGATGCACAGAACGAAGAGGCGATCGCCGGACGTACCCGTGCTCTCGCATCACTCAGCAACGCAAAATCGCCATCACCCAATCTATCCACATCCCCAGAAACAACTCCAGTATCACCTGATATATCCATGTCACCAGAAACACCCCCAGTATCACCAGACGATCAAGGAACACCTCAGCCGAGAGGTATCGATGAAGGGGTAGGAGGTGCGGGATTAGCACGTGCGGGATTGGCGGGTGCAGGTGCTGCTGCATTGGCAGGTGTTGGGGGCGATCGCAATCAGGCCACAGTCGAGTCGACAAAGTTTGATGTGGGGCAAGTTGACTTATCCGCAGAGGACTTGGCAGATGTCGATCAGGACTTGGCTGATTTGCCAGACGGCTATGGAGAGAGCCGCATTATGCTGCTTCCTCGCGACCCACAGTGGGCATACACCTATTGGGATATTTCGAATGATCATAAAGAAGAGCTGCGGCAACAGGGCGGCGAAACCTTAGCCTTACGGCTTTATGACGTGACGAATGTGGATGTTGCCCACCAAAACCCTCACAGTATGCAGCAATATGCCTGTGATGAATTAGCACAAAGCTGGTATGTGCCCATCCCCGTGAGCGATCGCGACTATCTAGTGGAAATTGGTTATGTGACAGGCTCAGGTGCTTGGCTGATGCTGGCGCGATCTGCACCAATCAGCATTCCCCCAGTCTATCCATCTGACTGGGTGAGCGATCAGTTTTTGACGGTGGATTGGGATGACGCACTGCAGGGCAAAACGCTTATCACGCTAGTTCCCCCGGATCAAATGCCTTCTAGCGACTCTCCCATTCATGATCACGTATTTGGCCTTGCTCAATCTGTCGAATCTCTTCGGGTGGCTGGGTCATTGTTTGGGTCAATGAACCAAGTACCCCAGTCTGCGATTAGCTCCTATGTCTTTCCGTCAGGAGCTGGCATGTGGTCAGCGGCTGGGGCTTCTGGAGCTGGATTGATGATGTCTGGCATTGGCATGTCTGGCGTTGGCTTCTCTGCCTCTGCACCGCCGATTCGGCCACGTCAGTTTTGGCTGGTTGCGGATGCTGAACTGATTGTCTACGGTGCGACGGAACCTGATGCAACGGTAACCATTGGAGGAAATCCAATCCAGTTAAATCCGGACGGAACCTTCCGCTTCCAAATGTCATTCCAGGATGGAGAGATTGATTTCCCAATCATGGCCGTAGCGGTCGATGGTGAACAAACGCGCTCGGTTCATATGGAATTTGAGCGTGAAACACCATCACGCAACACCAACACCAAAGAAGACGCTGTTGAAGAATGGCCGGAATAGTCTCTCAGTCTCTGATCCCAGAGCATGCAGTCTCAACCATTGGAATCAGACACGTAGGGAGTTACGAGTTGATTGTGTCTGCATTAAGTACCTGGATGTCATTAAAACCAAAAACCCAAATCCTGTGTCGCCCGCTGCGCGGGCATCACAGGATTTGGAAGGGTACGTTTACTTATGGCTAGCGACTGATGACTTGGCAAACGTCTCAAACTTGCAACGAAGAAATGAGGAATTGGGGTACTCATTTCGCGCCCCAACCCCTGTTTCCTCTAGCGATTAGACATGGTATTAGGAATTCCCGTGGTTGGTGTAAGTGCTATCGTCGCGGCAGTATTCATCATTAGGAATCATTAGGACATGTTTATTGGGGCACGGATGACCCAAACAAACATGGTTATGTCGCAGCTCATCTGTTGATGACTGTTCTTCATGGGACTGAGAATCGCTATATTAACGAACAGGCGTATACCATTTAAGAGAGAGGGAATGAGCCAGATCGTTGGATTGAGATGCGTTCTCGCTACGTTTCTACTAAAATATCGGCCGTCATAATATCCTATTCGGTAGTTCTGATGTAGCTTGGCGTTATTAAACTAAAAAACAAAAACCTGGGGCGCTCCCCTCCGGGGCGCTCCCCAGGTTTTTAAAGTGAGTTTATGATGCCTATCTACTTAAGTGGTGATGAATTTTGAGTGATTAGGCTTCTTTCGTCCGCTCAAGGATCTCCAACTCACTGACTCCTACCCGCTATATCTGTGTTTCCTCTTAACCAACATGACTTGGCAAACGTCTCAAAATGGCAACGGGAGAATGAGGGTTTGGGGCGCGCGTCGTGCACCCCAAATCCTCATTCCTCTATAAATTTTGCCAAGTCGTGTGTGTTCCCTCTTAACTAAGATATCGCCAAGAAAACTTGAACGCATATTTCTATGACCCCTATTGCTCATTCGGTCAATTCGGCACCCACTGATCGGCCTGAACTCAGCTTCTGGACAAAACTGTCCTACGGCATCGGCACCATCGGTACATCATCGACAGGCAGCATGCTAGCTTTCCTGTTTTTGTTTTTTCTCACTGATGTGGCAGGCATTCCCGCCGCCTTGGCTGGCAGTATTCTCATGATTGGCCAAATTAGTGATGCGGTGAGTGATCCCATTATTGGACTCATGAGCGATCGCACCAAATCAAAATGGGGGCGACGCTATCCCTGGATCATTGCAGGAGCCATTCCTTTTGGAGTGTCATTTTTCTTGTTGTGGGTCATCCCTTCAGACAGTAAGTGGATTTTATTTATTTACTATGTCATCAGCGGCATCATCTTTAAAACCGCATTTACGGCCGTCTACCTCCCCTACGTTTCCCTCACCCCAGAACTCGCAAAAGATTACAACGCACGAACGCGACTCAATAGCTTTCGTTTCAGTTTTTCCATTGGTAGCAGCATTCTTGCGCTTGCCCTATCAAGCTTGGTCTTTCACTTCATTGATAATCCTCCTCGCCGATACTTAATTCTGGGCGTTGTCGGCGGATTATTGTGCATTATTCCGCTGTATATCTGCGTTCTTGGAACCTGGAAAGCGGTTCGATTTTCCGAAGATCAATACATTGCTCCCCCAAAAACAAATACACTCCCCTTTCACAAGCAAATTCTCATTGCCCTGACCAACAAACCCTTTTTGTCGGTCGTTGGCATTTATCTCTGTTCATGGCTTGCAGCCCAAATGACGGCTGTGGTTATGCAGTATTTTGTTGTGAGTTGGATGGGGTTGGAATCAGCTGATTTCACCAATTTCGCTCTAGTCGTTCAAGGCACAGCATTAACGATGCTGTTTGTCTGGAGTGCGGTGAGCCAGCGCATTGGGAAACGCGCCGTGTTTTTCATGGGCACCAGCATTTGGGTTGTCGCGCAGTTTGGTCTGTTCTTTTTGCAGCCTGGACAGGTTGGCCCGATGTTTTTTCTAGGGTTTTTAGCGGGATTTGGCGTGTCAACCTCGTATCTCGTTCCTTGGTCGATGCTGCCCGATGTGATTGAGCTAGACGAGCTAAAAACAGGATATCGCCGTGAAGGCGTTTTTTACGCATTCATGGTGATGGTGCAGAAAATTGGCATTGCGTTTGGCATTTTTCTGGTCGGCCAGGCTCTGAGCCTAGCAGGATACATTGAAAATCTTCCTGGAGAGCCACCCGTTGCCGTACAGCCAGAATCTGCGCTCTTTGTCATTCGCCTTGTCATTGGCCCCATTTCAACCGTGATTCTGATTTTGGGCTTGATATTGGCATATTTCTACCCCATTAGTCGCGAAGTCCACGCCACCATTGTGATGCAGCTTCACGAACGCAAGCAGAAGCAACAGAAGGAAGCATTATTCGATTCGGAAACTTCCGTCGCGCTAAACACTACAGATATTGAAGAACCACCTGATTCAGTAGCATCAGAGGACGACCATTAACGCATCTGAGTGATAGCTGTGGCCCTAGGCGCGATAGCGCTGCGACGATCGGCGTAATCAGGATGGTCTGAGCGATGATCATCGCCGTTGGTGTATAGAGA
>JBCCWF010000314.1:0-7955 GCA_039194035.1 Cyanobacteria bacterium P01_E01_bin.6
GGCACAGGATTTGGAAAGATACGTTTAATCATGGCTATCTACTGATTAAAATCGTGAAATCGAGTTCAGGGCTTTAGAATAGATAAAGTCAGATTTTTTTGGTTAGTTACAAAGCGCATTTATGTCAGTCTTAGCGGCGATTTCGGTTCTCGCACTCCTCATCGTGGTTCATGAGCTAGGCCATTTTATGGCAGCTCGCCTTCAAGGCATTCATGTGAATCGATTTGCCATTGGATTTGGCCCCATTGTGTGGAGCTATCAGGGCAAAGAAACGGAATACTCCATTCGAGCCATTCCCCTGGGTGGATTTGTTGGGTTTCCAGACGACGAACCAGACTCTAACTTTCATCCCGATGACCCGAATCTGCTCCAAAATCGCCCCCTGCTCGACCGAGCAATTGTCATTAGTGCAGGTGTCATTGCGAATTTGATTTTTGCCTACTTTGTGTTCGTCGCACAGTTTACTGGAGTTGGCGTCCCTAGTGGAATCAATGCTCAACCTGGTATTTTGATTCCTCAAGTCATTTCCCAAGATGTGCCTGCGGCGAAAGCTGGTATTCGACCTGGTGATGTGATTACCGCCATCGAAGGGAAAAATATTGGCTCAGGAGATGCAGCGATTCAGATTCTGATGGACACCATTCAGAATAGTCCAAATACATCCCTAGACCTGACCATTGAGCGTGGGAGTCGGGAACTGGATGTCGCTGTTGTTCCAGAAATCGATGCGGATGGAACCGCACGAATTGGGGTTCAGTTAGTGTCTAATGGCGATGTAGAGTATCGACGAGCCAATGGCGTCAGCGAAGTTCTAACCCTTGCTGCTGCTGAATTTCAAGATAAGACAAGGCTGATTATCCAAGGATTTGTGTCGCTCATTACTAATTTTTCAGAGGTCTCTGGTCAGGTGGCTGGTCCTGTGAAAATTGTGGAGCAAGGGGCACAGTTTGCTGAAAATGATGCATCTCGGTTATTCCCATTCACCGCCATCATTAGCATCAACCTCGCGATTATCAATATTTTGCCGTTGCCTGCATTGGATGGGGGGCAGCTCGTGTTTTTGCTTATCGAAGGATTACGAGGAAAGCGCTTACCCAATGGTATTCAAGAAGGCGTCATGCAGACGGGACTGTTTTTACTGCTAGGATTAGGCGTTTTCTTGATTGTGCGCGATACCGCCCAGCTAGACGTGATTCAGAATTTCTTTCAATAGCAGCAGGCTGTGACGAGTAAAAAAAACACGGCGACGCGATCGCCCAAACGTCTATCCAAACAAAAGCGGGCGCTGGAACTTCTGGCACGACTCCATCAACTCTACCCAGATGCCACCTGTTCTTTGGACTACGAGACGCCGGTGCAGCTTTTGGTGGCAACAATTCTGTCAGCTCAGTGTACCGATGAACGAGTCAACAAAGTTACGCCTGAATTATTTCGTCAATTTCCCGATGCAGCGGCGATCGCCGGAGCAACGCGCGACGAATTAGAAACATTGGTGCGTTCAACAGGCTTTTATCGGAACAAAGCGAAGAACATTCAGGGAGCCTGCATGATGATCATGGAGGCGTTTGGGGGAGAATTACCCCAGACGATGGATGAGCTGATGACGCTTCCGGGGGTTGCCCGAAAAACGGCCAATGTTGTCTTGGCCAATGCCTTTGGCATTAATGCTGGCGTCACTGTCGATACCCATGTGAAACGCCTGAGTAACCGATTGGGACTCACCAAGCACACTGACCCCGTTCGAGTTGAGCGGGACTTGATGAAGCTGCTGCCTCAGCCCGACTGGGAAAATTGGTCTATTCGGTTGATTTATCATGGCCGTGCCGTCTGTTCGGCGCGAAAACCAGCGTGCGATCGCTGTCAGTTTGTGGATCTATGTCCATCTGTTGACCTTATTAAAGTTGCGGCTGCACCCACCGAAGATTAAGTGGCTAGTCATCATTCAACAGACCCTTCGCAATCCTGTGCCTCCTGCGCAGCCAGTGGCACAGGATTTTGAATTTTGGTTTTAATTGCGCCAAGGTACTGAGCCGTGAAGTCGTGCACAATAGAAACATCTCGAATTGCTTCCGAAGGGAAGGAATAAGTAGATGGCCATCATTAAACGTATTCTTCCAAATCCTGTGCCGCCCGCGCAGCAAGCGACACAGGATTTGGGGTTTTGGTTTTAATGATGTCCAGGCACTTAACAACATCCCATCCCTTCGCATCAGAGATTTCGTTGCAATGTCATTGCGGGGATAGATAGCGATGCCAAACACTACATCAAGATTTTGGACTCCCGGCTTCAGCCTAGGTCTTAGCCAGGGGCGAATCTGGTTACATAGCATCATTATCCTGGTCACCATCATGGGATTAAGCGGATGTTCTCAAAACCAAACCATTGAATCGCCTTCCCCGATTCCCGATGCTGTGGAGCAGTCAGATGAAGCCTTGCCAACCCATGACGATATTCCTTTGACTGAGTCCAACTCTCAACTTATCAACGCTAATCATGAGTTTGCCTATGACCTGTTTGCTTCTGTAATTGAAAACCGTCGTGATGAAAATGTCTTAATATCACCTGCGAGTGTAGCGATCGCCTTAGCGATGACTCAAAACGGCGCTACAGGAGACACTCAACAGGCGATCGCCAACACCCTTCGACTGCAAAACGTAGGGCTGGAAGCCATCAACGAGTTTTATCAAGCACTGGTCACTGATGTACAAACCTTTGCCCCTATTGACCAAGACCAAAATGAAGACGTACAGAATAATGATGAGGTAGAAGCCGTCCAATTGGCGATCGCCAACTCTCTTTGGGGACGGGATGGATTCATGTTTGACGAGTCTTTTCTAGGGCGGATGAAAGCAGTATTTGATGCAGATCTTCGTCTCCTCGATTTTGCAAAACCCGACGCCCCCGCACAGATTAATCAATGGGTTCGAGAAAAAACAAATCAGCGCATTTCTCAAATTATCGATACCATTGACGCGGATCAGGTGATGTTTCTCATCAATGCCGTTTATTTTAATGGCCCGTGGACAACGGCCTTTGATCCAGCGCAAACACGCGATCGCCCGTTTACCTTGCTGGATGGAACAGAAATCCAGCACCCGCTCATGTCTCAAATGGGACAGTTCAGCTATTTAGAAACCGAAGCATTTCAGGCGATTCAGTTGCCCTATGGCGCAGATGAACGATTCCACATGGTCGTGGTGTTGCCAGGGTTGAATAGCCCTCAAGAAGCAGGCTGGACGGAATTTCTCACTGAAGAACTCACTGCTGAGCAATGGGATACCTGGAAAACACAGTTCACTCGTCAACAAGGAATGATACAGCTCCCAACCTTTACGCTCAATGACATGATGTCGTTGAATTCAGTGCTGGAATCCATGGGGATGGCGATCGCCTTTGACCCAAATCAGGCAGATTTCTCCGGCCTCAGTGAGACTCCAACATTTATTAGTCAGGTCAATCACGTCACCTTTATGGAGGTTACTGAAGTAGGAACCGAAGCGGCGGCGGCTACCTCAATTGGATTTTCCGTGACGTCAGTGCAAGAACCTGTCGACCCCTTTGAGATGGTCGTTGACCACCCGTTTGCATTCGGCATCTATGATACAAAAAATCAGGTATTTCTGTTCTTGGGAACAGTGGTCAATCCGCAATAAACACGACGTGGCAACGTTTTCAGAGGAACCAGGATTTGGGACGCACGTGACGCGCCCCAAATCCTCATTTCTTCCTTGCAATGTTGAGAAGGTTGCCAAGTCATGATTCATCCCAAAATTTAGCCCTGTCCGAAGAATGGATTGGGACACATTAGTCTTGCGACAACCACATTTGAACCGTGCGGGGCGGAACCATCAGGTTGACCTGGTTCTCCGCCAACGTTAGCTCATATCCATGAATCAAATCTGTAAACGTGCCAGGATTTTTCAAGCCCCAGGTGCTGAATTCTGCCCATTGCTCGAAGCCACCCTTGTTGATAGCGACAATACCTTTATGGCCTCTTCGGAAAATCAACAGCGTGTCACTTTCGTAAAGCATGACCATCTCCTCGCCATGAACCGCATTGTGGAACTGGATCATGGCTGCAATATCTGGTCGCTTGTAGGCATCCAGCCAACGGTCGCGATCAGCCTCATGATGGGATTCATTGTGGTCAGAATAGATTAAGGGAACGCCGCCATCGCGCCCTAGGATGTAAGCATGGGCGAGGTGCTCGTCTTGGCGATCTAACAACCACGACCGAAACCCATTGTTATGAGGCACATCGTGGTTCACCACAAATGTCACAGCCCGGTTCCAGGGAAGAGCATTGCCATCGTTTTGAGGACGAGCAAGGGATCGGAGCGACCCGACCAAACCAAAGGCTTCGCGAATGGTGTTAAATAAGGGAAAGTCATAGGCTGACATCCAGGTTTCATGGAGAAACGGTTCGAGAAAAACCCTCTCGTCGTGATCGCTCCCAGTCAACACTTCACCAAACCAAAACTTGTCTCGTACATCTGGTTGATCGGCTACGTTATCGATCATTCGTTCAGTAATGTGTTTAATCGCGTCGATACGAAAGCCATCAAACCCCATATCGACTAGAGCATCTACCATCAGATGCTGCTGTTTTAAGACCCAATCAGAATCCTTCAGATCAGGTAACCCGGATAAATTCTGATACTGTACTGCCCCTCGATCAGACCATTCTCCACCTTCAATCTCACCCGCGTGGTTAAAGTCTTGGGCAGAGAACAATCCCGTGCTGAGGTCACCATATAAGCGGTTTTCTTCGTATACGTCTGGTTCTTTGCGGTAGCGCTCTAGCTCTTCCTTCCCAGGAAAGTCGAATCGATCGTCGCGGGCTTCATTGGCCATGTGGTTGATCACCAAATCCGCATACACGTTAATGCGAGGACTGTTGCTGTGGCAGATAGCAATTAGCTTTTCGAGATCCTTTTTGCCACCAAGGTGAGAGAGTAGAACTCGATAGTCTTTGGGCTGATAGCGCTGCCACCATTGATCTCCTTTGGGATCAGAATAAAGCGGTGGTGGAATCAAAATTGCACCATATCCGGCCTGACGAATCGAGTCTAGATTGTCAATAATCTCTGCATATTTCCAGTTGAAGGCGTGGAGCGTAACAGTACCCATATGACGATGTCCCTAATGATGATGTTGTAGAAAACGGCTTGTATTTGAAGGCGGGATGCTGGGTTAAGTTATCAGCCCAGAAAATTTGATGCTTAACGACAAGCATGGAAATTAAAAAAGCCAGGGAAGTCCTTTTTTTAAGGCTCATGTAAGCCAAAAAGTATCCACAACTGTCATTAGTCATTTTCCGTACCTTAGACAATTTAATTTCTGGATACGTGTTGTATCGGTCATGATCTCTAGTAAGTACCTGGACATAATGAAAACCAAACCCTCAAATCCTGTGCCGCCCGAGCAGCGGGCGGCACAGGATTTGTAAGGATACGTTTAATGATGGCCATCTACTTAATACGAGGATGATGGCCTCTTGGGTCTGGTCTTTCGACACTCTGATGTTTCCCATTATCTTTTCGAGAGAAAAATCTGTTCAATTTCAGTGACCTGTAATCTTTGAAACTTCGTGGCTACCTTGCAAGAACCCCCAAATTATTAGGGAGGTATTTTGTTGGGTGCGGTGACTTAGCCACCGCACCCAACAAAATACTTTCCGGTTCTATTGCATGGTCATTCCTTAGGAAACTTGAATCATTGCCAATTAACAAGAGTGCAATATCTCAGAAAACGGTTGATGCCCACTCTATAAGTCCAAACGTAGATATTGTGCTGGAATTTTCGCTTTGAGAGCAGTCGGTAACGGATTGCCCTTCTTTTCGAAGTAGTGTTGGTGGTCATCTGTGGCCTGATAGTAGTCAGATGCTGGCTTAATCTCTGTCACAACGGGGTTGCCAAATTGTCCCGATTCCATGAGTTGCTGTTTCGAGTAATAGGCGATCGCCTCTTGCCGGGGTGAGTGAACCAAAATAATGGAGCGATATTGTTCTCCTCGATCTGGCCCCTGGCGGTTGAGCGTGGTGGGGTCGTGGATAGCCCAAAATACTGTGAGTAGGTCTTCGTAGGAAATCACCGAGGCATCAAACTGGAGCTGCACGACTTCGGCATGGCCAGTAATGCGGGACAGCACATCCAAGTAAGACGGATTTGGGAAATGCCCACCCATGTAGCCAACAGATGTTTCGACCACGCCACGGACATGGCGAAAGGCGGCTTCAATGCCCCAAAAGCATCCACCGCCAAAGGTGGCATATTTGACCCATGTGTTCGACGGTTCTGATGGATGTGACATTATACGGTTGCCCCGGCTGGACGATGGATGATGGTTTCTAAAACGCGGCGCTTTGCAGCTGGATCGATGCCAATCAACCGCACATAATCGTGAGAAAACTGATGGAGGCAGGAGTCAAGATGGGCGATCGCCTCTTGTTCGCTAGTGCCTTGAATGGACGCGCAGCTTTGCCAGGAATTGGTGCGAAATCGTCGTTCACTCACATGCTCCACGCCGATGCGATAGCCCTGGTTAACCAGTTGGCGTACTTGATTGACGACATCTGGGGCAAGGGTTGGAGTGGGCTGAGAAGCTGAGGATTGTTCGGCAAATGCTGGAGCATGAAGGGATGATGGGCGATCGCCACCATTGACCGAAACAGAGCTGGAGTTCTTCTCAGCAACTGGCACTGCCACTGGAGCAACTCCGTTGCTCGATCGGTCATTCAGCGCTCGATTGTATTCTGACACCAGCCTCATTTCTTGGATGCGGCGTTGTTCGGTTTCCATGAAATGACCCAGTTCAATTAAATGGTCTAATTGAAAGTCAGGTTTCGGCAATTGGGGAGTTCCGGAGGTGCTGTTGACGACCTGTTTAGAGACATTCTCAATACCAACGGATTCAATAAAGCTGAGGACTTGCTCATCATAGACCCGTGCTCGCAGTGCACTGAAAAAGTCGATGGCCTGTTTTGGGAATGTATTGACTAACGTTTCAACTTGTTTAGGTGAAAAGCCATCGGGAGCAAAGATGCCGCTCACAATACCGATTCGATCAGCCTGGCTGGGTTCCCAGTAAAATTTTTCCATGCGCCCATCTCGAATCAGCGGCGCGTAGAGGGTTGCAAAATCGTTCCCGGTGACAATGATGGGGGTGCGTTTCAGCGGTTGGTTGTCATAACTTCCAGGAAGCTGAACATTGGTCGGATTGTCCGCGATATTCATCAACGTGCTGTTCACGAGCTGCGTGTTGACGGTGTATTGTGTGCCTTCATCAAACCGTCCAGCCCCCGCATCCAGATCGTTAATCATCATCACGGCCATGCATCCCCGCACTTTGACCAACTCCGCTGCTTCCCGATATCGCAAACGAATCAGCCGTGCCGGATCCCCGGCATCGGGGCTTTCTAATTCTCCGCCAGACACATGAACCACCTCGATACCCATGCGCTCAAACACCAGTTTGCATTGAAAGGTTTTGCCTTCTCCTTTACGTCCGTGAATGCCTAAGAGAAGCGGAACATTGACTCCTGGAATATTGAGAAAATTTTTGGTGATGTGAATCGCGAGTTTATTGAGAAAATGAGGAGCGATATAATACGTCATGGTGAGGCGTGAAGGAGCATGGGGTCAGAGGTCTGTTGCATTATGTCACAGTTGATATAACCCTCGTCTAACTTGGCAACTTCAGTTTTCCCAATACGGTTTGGGGTCAGCTCTATGGGGTCAGGTTTGAGCATGTTTTCCGGAAAACATGCCAATTTTGTCTCTTAACGACAATGCGTAAGACTATGAATCGGTCGGGAGCGACATCATCCTGCACCCTTTTTAAAGTTCTTCAAACACCTGATGAGCAGAGCAATTATTTCGTTACAAAGCTCAGCTTAGCCATTCGTTTTGTTGAATGATAAGTAGATAGGCATCAATAAATTCACTTTAAAAA
>JBCCWF010000315.1:0-7954 GCA_039194035.1 Cyanobacteria bacterium P01_E01_bin.6
ATTCTTGAGGTTGTTGCAGGAGCTCAAGATATTTAAGGGAATCTAAGATCACCACGAGTACGCCCTAAAAAATCACAAGAGCCAAGATAGGTTGCTTAGAAACCTATATGGGCTCTTCTGATTTTTTAGGGCTTACTCTTGGGTGCTAATCGATTGCCATAACGTGATGATTAATTCAGTTACTTTGCCAGGAATCGAGAAACATTCTAACTGTCCTTGGTGGTCAGTGGTCACAATCTGATAACTAATGGATAATCCCATGCCAGTGCCTACACCAATTGGCTTCGTCGTAAAGAAGGGATTAAAAATTTTAGCTTGAGTTTCCGCACCCATTCCAACACCATTGTCTGCAATCGTGATCATCACCTTGTTTTCTGGAATGATAGACGTTGTAATCTGAATACAACCTGAATAATTGGGTTCAGCGTTTATCTGTCGTTCCTCGATCGCATCAATTGCGTTCACCAATAAGTTCATAAATACTTGATTTAATAAACCGCTATAGCATTCAAAAACAGGTAAATTACCATACTCCTTAATGACGGGAATCTCTAGGTTTCCTGCTCGGCCATTTAAGCGGCTTTGTAAAATGACAAGGGTTGCATCAATATTCTCATGGATGTCTACTGCTTTATAATCCGCTCGGTCTAAATGCGAGAAGGTGCGCAAAGCTTGAACAATGTCTAGGATACGCGTTGCTCCATTTTCCATGGATGCCAGTAGTTCTGGGAAATCTCTCAGAATATATTCGATATCAGCCTTCTTGATAAAATTAGCGATCGCCTCCGGTGGCTTTGGATTATTTTCCTGATAAAGGCGGATGAGGTTTGTCAGCTCATTGGCATAACTTAATGCTGGCTCCAAGTTCCCATAAATAAAGCTCACCGGATTATTGATTTCGTGAGCAATTCCTGCCACTAATTGTCCTAAGCTGGACATTTTTTCTGATTGGATTAACTGTAACTGGGCATCTTGTAGGTCTTTGTAAGACTGTTTTAATTCCTCAGTTTTTGCTTGAGACTCTTCATAGAGCTGTGCTTGGTAAATTGCGATCGCCAGCTGATTAACAATATTCTGAAGAAGATCAATATCATCATCTTGCCAAGCTTGCTCATTAGACGTACGACCAATTTGGAGGCTACCAATTTTGCCTCCAAGGGTATGAATTGGTAAGCAAAGGTATGTCAAAATACCCAATCGTTTCAAGAATTGTTTGAGTGGCTCATCATCTAATATGTCTAGATCATCAACCCGATAGACTTGATTCTGTAAGATGTGCTCAAACAGAATAGGAAAATCATCAAATTGGTAGGATCCAATTAAGCTCGGTAAGCTTGACGTTCGCTGCTCCTTGATAATCTTCAAGGTCATAGGATGGTCTTCTTGATACCAAGCAAATGTGCATAGATCAGCAACCAGCCCTTTCAGAATTACATTCACTGAGTTCTGTAAAATAATATCCAAGTTAAGGGAGGTGCGAATTTCTGAGCTAATGTAATTGAGCAATTGAGTTCTGTTGAGTAGCGAGTGAACTTGAGCTTCAGTCTGTTTTCGTTCACTAATATCGCGACAGACATAAATGAGTAATCCCTCTTCTGTGAGCGTCATCGATAGCTCTTCGGCAAAGGTTGATCCATCTTTTCGGGTGGCGATGATTTCCCCTTGCCACGCTCGATCTTGATCCAATATGGGAAAAATTTCTTGGTTATACCTATTTATTTCTGTTTCGGGATACAGAATTTTCCAAGATTGACCAATCAAATTCTCAGGATGCTCATAGCCAAATAGCTCTACTTGGGCCTGATTGACATAGATAAAAATGTCATTTTCCATAATGGCAATGCCATCGATTGCCGTCTCGATCGTCGTCAGTTGACGTCGCATTGCTACTTCCGTTTCTTTGAGCTTAGTAATGTCGTAGTTAATCCCAATCATGCGTTGCGCCTTGCCTTGGGAATTACGTTCAACGATTGCATTCGCTTTAATAAAACGAATGGTGCCATCGGGATGAATCACTCGAAACTCGGTATCGTACTCGGCCTCTTCTTCTAGGGCTTGCTGCGAGCTTGTTTCTGCTGCGACACGGTCGTTGGGATGCAATCCATTCAACCATGCCTCATAAGCATTAGAAAACCGCTCGGGGGCAATGCCATAAAGTGCGTACATCTGCTCATCCCAGACCAGATGATTATTTGTAATGTCCCAATCCCAAATGCCGATGCCAGCAGACTCCACGGCTAGATTCAATCGAGCAGACAATTGGTGTAAACGATCCTCAGATTGCTTGCGATCGGTAATATCCTGAAACGTTCCCACCATACCCACAATAGTCCCTTCTCCATCTCGCAAGGGTGCCTTATGCGTTTCAAGCCACCGTTGTCCGCTATCAGGAGAGGTTAGTGTTTCTTCAATACCTAGTTTGGAATGACCCGTCTCCATCACCCATCGATCATCGGTGCGATAGGCATGGGCTTCGATATCTGTCATTGAGAAATCGAAATCAGTTTTCCCAATTATGTCACTTGTCGATTCCAGTCCGAGAGCCGTTGCGAGTTGATGATTACAGCCTAAAAAGACAGAGTCTCGATCCTTCCAGAATACGGGGATCGGGACAGTATCAAGCACGGCTTGAATAAAGCGTTGAGATTCCTGCAACGCATTCTCGGCCTGTTTCTGTTCACTAATATCATGGACAACGGCTAGGGTGTGTTTGGGGTTGCCCATTGCATCTCTTACGAGAGACACTCCGGTGTTCGCCCAAAATGCACTACCGTCTTTGCGCAGATAGCGTTTCTCTTGGAAAAAATACGAGATATCTCCTCTAAATAAGCGGTGATGGTCTGTTGAAACCTGCGCTTGATCCGCAGTATGAGTAATCTCTGTAACTGTTTTAGATAAGAGTTCCTCGCGAGAATATCCCAACATTTCACAGAATCTTGGGTTTACTTCAAGAAATTTGCCCTCAAGAGACGCATGCGCTAGACCTACTGCTGTTTGGCGATACAAACTGCGATACCGTTCTTCGCTTTCGCGCAGCGCTTGCTCAGCCTGTTTGCGATCGCCAATTTCTCTCATGAATGAAAATAAAAATTCCTCCCCTTCTAATATCAAGTAATTGATGTTAATCTCAACAGGATATCTTCTCCCATCCTTCGTCTCTTGCTGAGTCTCAAGCGTTAACGCCCCGCATTGTTTTATCGTTTTCCAGTGGTCTATCCACCTTTGAGCAGAAAATTCTGGATCAACATCAAGGACTGACAAATTCAATAGTTCTTCGTGGCAATATCCCAGCATCGAACAGGCTGCTTCATTGACATAAGCAAAGCTACTATCTGGCCGGACTAGAAAGATAGCTTCAGCAGCCAGATCAATCGCTGTTTGTGTCAGGATTAGTTTTTTTTCTGCTGCCTTGCGATCGCTAATATCCTGATACGTTCCCAAAACTCCAATGACGTCACCGTCCAGGTTATGGAGCGGCAATTTATTAGTTTCTAGCCAAGTTTGATTGCCATCAGTCTGCACTTGAGTTTCAACAATGTTAATTTTGGCAATATCTGAGGCCATGACCTGGAAATCATCCGCACGGTAGGCGACCGCTTGAGTGTCTGCCCATGGCATATCATCATCTGTTTTTCCAACAATGTCGTCGACCGATGTGAATCCTGCATCTTGCAGAAAATTACGGTTGCAACCTAGATAAACTGAATTCCGATCCTTCCAGAACACCGACAATGGAAACGTATCTAATACTGTCTGAATAAACTGTTGAGATTCTTGCAGGGCATTGTCAGCGTGCTTACGATCGGTAATATCCCGCACAATGACTAGGGCTTCGTCGGGGTTGATCGGGCTGATCCGAACCTCTTCATAAAGGATTTGATCGCGTTTCTGGAAGGAATGTTCATAGACTTGCAAGCGATTAGTGTCAAGTGCCTGCCCGACCTTCTCCAGCTGCTGTTGCAACAGATGAGGAGGAAGCACTTCTGCGATATGTCGTTGGATAAATAAAAAGTCCCCGACCTGATTAGGAGACTGGATGTACTCTAAACAGGTACCATCTCGTGTGATCCGCAGCAATAAATCTGGAATAGCCATGATGATGGCACGAATCTGGGCTTCATTGGCGAGGAGTTCAGCTGTGCGTGCATTAACCTTTGTTTCTAACTCGCGATTCAATTCTTCTAGCAGTGCTGTCGTCCGTTGACGTTCTAGTTCGGCCGCAGCCCGCGAAGCAAAAACGCTCAAGATTTGTTCTGCTCGTTTAGGATCTGGAATTGGTTGTTGATTGAGAATACATAGATGACCGATCGTGTTGCTGTGGGTATCTTGTAATGCAATACCCAAATAACTCTCAGCCTCCATCGCAATCAAATCTAGATCATTGGGAAACTCTTGTTGAACTGAGTGTGAACAATAGAATGTTCCATTCTGCAATACTTGTTCACAAGGAGTTTGAACAAGGTTATAGGAAAATTCAGGCTGCAAGGTTCCATTCGCTGAAAAAGCTAAGGTACGCAGATGATCATCAACTTTTTCAGTTACTAACACATAGGAAACATTGAGCGCTTCCGAAATATGACTCGCTAAGGCAGGAAAAAAGTCTTTCCCAGTTGTCGCTGCGGTTCCTTCAATTAACTTCTGCAGCGCAATTTCTGTATTTTTGCGATCGCTAATGTCTGTATGAATTCCAATTACTCGCAACGGTTGACCATCCGTCGTCCGCTCAATTGCTTTACCACGAGCAAGAACCCATTTGTAGCTGCCATCTTTGCATCGCATCCGATGCTCGTTTTGGTAACTAGAGGTCTCGCCGTTGAAGTGCTTATTTAGATCGGCATAACATCGAGGTTTATCTTCAGGATGTACGCGACTATCCCAATCATCTAAACGATTGCCAACATCGCTGTCGTCATAGCCCAACATCGCTTTCCATTGATGGGAATAGAAAACAATATTTGTCTGAGCATTCCAATCCCATACTCCCTCTTCTGCGCCTTCTAGGGCAAATTGCCATCGGGTGTCACTTTCTTGCCAGCGAGCTTCGGCTTTCTGGCGCTCACTTTCTTCCAAGCGCAAGTGCTGGCGTGTGATGATGTGCTGCAGACTGTCACAGGTCACTAATCCTACCAGCTGATCGTGATCATTCAGAATGGGCAAATGTCGAGTATGGTGCTGTTGGAGCAGCTGGCTAACAGAAGATACAGTGGTGAAGTCAGATTCGCGGCAAGTGATAACAGGATGTATCATCACTTGCCGCATGGTTAAGGATGTGAGTGGTTGTTGCTGAGCATTGAGACGCACGACATCTTGCTCAGTCATCATCCCGATGACGTGCCCATCTTCTACGACCAACACACAGCTTGAATATTTCTCGGGTTGTGGGTTATCCTCTTGGCCGTCTGTTTTGATTGTGTCGTTACAGTGCAAGGGCAACCCACTCATCTGGGCGATCGCATCTATTACTGGCGTATCAGGCGACACAATAGGAAGATCGCGAATGATGGCAGTGTTGAGTTCTTGCTTGCTGAGCGTTACAGCGCTGGAGAACATGGGCTCACAGAGGGTTAGTGGGTATAACTTCCATTAATAACAAGTCTCTGAACTAAGTGCAAAACTACATATATATGAGGATACAAGCCATGTAGAACATAGAAGTTATACAGAGTCTTTCATCTTCATCTTGAGTACATTGATGTTTTGACATATAGCTCAACAATCCAGTGGATTAATCGTTGCATATAAGGCTGAATAATCGGCCTCTGACAATCCCTGATCCATCGTCTGTTGAACAATTTGACACACACTATCAGACAGGCGTGCGTCTAATCCCATAGCCTGAGATGTTTCTGTCACAAGAAGCATATCTTTCAACAAATGTTTTGTTGGAAAATTAGGATTCTCAAAATTGCGATCGCACATCCTCTGGAGTTTTTTGTCGAAGGTCGGCGCATATAAAGCACTTTGCCTCACGATTTCCATAAACTGATCAACATCAATGCCCGAACGTTTGACCATACCTAAACTCAGCGAGAAAGCAGCTGTTAGTGATCCAATCAACTGATTCATTGCGAGTTTGGCCGCTGACGCAGTGCCGACGTCTCCCATGTACATTGGATCTGGGCCAAAACATTTGAGGAGTGGCTGATATTTTTCAAAACAGTCTGGAGTTGAGCCAGCCATCACAATGAGGCTTCCGTCCGTTGCTTGAGGAATACTGCCCAGAACAGGTGCTTCTAGATATTCTCCCCCAGCCGCAATTATTTCTTGAGCGATTCCTTGGCTTTGATAGGGAGCGATTGTACTCATTTGTATAATTCCCCGACCGGACAAGAAGGGCTTGACTTCAGGGTTTAGGATTAGACTGGTGATTGCTTTAGCATTTGTCACCATTAAAACAATGCAGTCCACATTGCTCAATAGTTCTGCAACCGAGGGTGCTGCTACAATACCTGCTTGCTTAAGAGACTCTAATTTTGATTGAGTTCGATTATAAACTGTGACACGCACCCCATTCTGTAACAGCCGAAGTGCCATGGGAGTGCCCATTAATCCTATGCCAATGAATCCAACGTCCACGAACCTTTCCTTATAAATAACAACACTCACCTATTACCCATCATCATCATTGTTAATACCTCCCTTCTGTATAAGTACGTGGATGTAATTAAAACCAAAATCCCAAATCCTGTGCCGCCCGCACAGCGGGCAGCACAGGATTTTGAAGGCTACGTTTAATTATGGCTAGCTACTTATAAAGATGACAAGACATATAAAGATGACAAGACTCCAACTTTCTTTTATGAATAAAAACTGTCTTTATTTAAAGATTTTACGAAGCAGACCCATCGATTCATTGCAGTAATTGCGTGAATAGCCCTAGTATTCTATAAATGTATACAAAGAGTATCCGTGCAATTACACTCGTGCTAGAGAACTAAGAGTCGTAATTCCACATTTCAAGTAGATATCCTGCGCAATGTGTTTCCCTGATTGAGTGTATCTGCTATACAAGTAATCTTGATTTAGAAAAAGGCAAACAGCGTTCTGAAAAAGCTTGCGCAATGGAGAGCTTTTTAATTTCGTTGTCTTAGCATTTATTTTTCCCAGAAAACTATGGGATATTGCGTTGAATTTTACATCGGCAACTCATAACGTTGCTTAGGGTGCAGGCTATCACTACATTGATCTTATTTTTCTGATGCCCAAACCTTCTTAGTAAAGCATGTTTAATCGTTCATTAGAACAGTCTTCTGACACTGCAGTGATTGGATTCTTAAATCTCAATCCAACCCTCTCGCAGTGTCTGTTATCAGACTGCAAGCATGATCTAAATGAAGTGACCATGATCATTGAGCCTGTCTTGAAGGCATCATCTCGGTGCCATTCAACGCCTTTTTATATTTATGCGGTGTCTTTAGGGCGACTCGCGTTTTTGACAACAAATCTGCACTCAGAGCACAATAAGTTTTCAACGACGATTCCGGCAACGAGTTGGTCGATTGGGCGATCGCTCACCTCTGGTGTCCATATTTCTGAGCCTTCTGTGTCTCGGTGCCATGCCGTAATCGGGCATCACTCTTTCAGTAACTTTTTTATTACTGACGTGGGAAGCCGTAATAGAACATGGGTCAATGGATCAATGATTTCTCCTCACTCTCGGAAAACGCTTAATGATGGTGACGTTTTACGCTTTGGTAGCGTATCGGCAGAATTTTTTAGTTTGATCCGATGGGAAAGAGATGCTGCTGTTCAAGACATTACCTACAGCTAAGGGATCTGCAAATAAAAAAGATACCCAATAGAGGGGCGGCAGGCGTAGCCCGCCGCCCCTCTATTGGTAATTTATTTTCTAGCAAGTCTCTAACATTCACGACTTGGCAAAGTTCGGGGAATCGGGTAAACGGGATAGTCACAGACGATTGAAATGCGGGATGATTCTCACAGCAGAGTCATA
>JBCCWF010000316.1:0-7882 GCA_039194035.1 Cyanobacteria bacterium P01_E01_bin.6
GGCAGTGCCGAATAGCCCCTCCTTTTGTTTGATGAGTCTATTTTTCCGTGAGCACATCTGTGAACACAAAACCAGCAGTGGCTAACACAAAGGCTGTCGTCGGTAGGTTAAGGGTGCGTTTTTGCAGCGCCGCATAGTAATCAGGGTAGTTCTCAATGATGTCTGGAGAGGCCATTCCTAAGAACACAAGATCAGCAAATCCAGACGATGTATGGAGAATTTCGTCAAATGGGCGGCCATTTGCCACTAATACTTTTGAAACCGCATCAACTCGGAGCTGTTGAATAATCTCGTTTACGTTAGCATGCGCTGCTTCTGCTGCCGCATCATCATTAACCACAAGTTTTAGGACGATTTCTGCATTACGCCATTCAATCGTCTTGCGCAAAAGGTCTGCCAATAGGAGCATCAAGCCACCATTGCCCTGCAACCCTCCCCACCACACATCGATGCGCTGATAATTCCCAAACTGCTTCTCCTCATTTTCTCGAAGAATAATAATGTTACGTCTTGCTCGATTGGTTTCAGCAATGAGGTTGCAATAGCTGTCTCGGCGTTCTACAGCTTCACTATCTCCAAGCAAAATGGTGTTGGGCACAATAGGGCCAATCCCATAGGTTTCGATGAGTTGAAGAGCTCCTTCAAACGGGTCAGAGGCCGTTGTCAAGCGAACAAGAGCATGGACACCTCGACGCTCTAGATAATCTCGAATGGTGGCCTCCATGTCGGCTTGCTGTCCCATATCGCGTGAACCACTGGGCAACACGCTGGACACGGTTACCAGACCACGGTTATGCGTTAAGGCATTGGCAAACTCTACCAAAGACCATCGCTTTGAGGGTGACCCAGATAGGGTGAGGATATGCGGTCGCCAGTTTTTGGGGTCATCTTCATGATCGAGCTGCAAAATACCGGTGCGTAAGAGCGCCATCCAGAGTCCACGTCGAGCGTCTCCCCAGGTTGCTTCTAGTTCACGACGTTGGAGCCATATGAAAATACCAAGAGAAATGATGGCGGCAATGACTGTAGCGATCGCATTGATCAGAAACATCACTGACACACACCCAACTGCTCCCAGGATTGAGAAAGCCCAATGTACCCGAAAGGTTGGTCGATAGGAAGGGCTCTGTAAAAAGCCTTCGATTCCAGCGGCGACGTTTAGCACTAGATAAGTCGTTAGGAAAAACATCGTCAGCACTGGGGCAATCAAGTTCAGATCACCAATGCAGACTGCCGCTGCCGCGACAAACAGCGTCACCGCCGTACCAATTTTGGGTTCGTCATTTTTGCCGCTGCCGCTGCCCAACACCTTCAGTGAGCGGGGTAACACTCCGTCGCGGGCAAGGGCCTGCAAAACTCTGGGAGCCCCTAGAATACTGCCAATAGCACTTGATAGGGTGGCACCCCACACCCCTAATAGAATGGCTGGCCCCCAAAAGGAAAGCTGCTGCATAATGAGAGGTTCATTGATCAAATTTGACGTATCCACTCGAAACGCCAAAATGAGCGGCAATACCATATAGATCACATAGCCTACGGCTACCGCTGCAAGGGTTCCCGATGGAATCGAGCGCGTTGGATCTTTAAGATCTCCAGACATATTGACCCCAGCCATAATGCCTGTGACGGCTGGGAAGAATACAGCGAATACCCCCCAAAACGACTCATCACTGGATGGAGTAGACCACATTTGAGGATCAACATCTGGTACAGATGGCCCAAACACAAGAGAAAGAAGAGACAGGGCGATCGCCGCCATAATAATGTATTGAGTTTTAATGGCAAGACTCGCCGAGGTAATTGCCAAAATTGCCACAAACAGCGTAGTGATGAGCGCAATCCCAACTTGATTTAAGCCGGGAAAGACTTCAACAATACTTTCCGCAAAACCGAGGGTATACAGTGCAACGGAGAGTGCTTGAGCAATGTAGAGCGGAATCCCAACGGCTCCTCCCGTTTCAATTCCCAAGCTGCGGCTAATCATGTAGTATGCGCCACCGACCCGTACGACTCGGTCTGTAGCGATCGCACATACGGATAACGCTGTAAGTAGGGTAATGGCTGTGGATAATGTGACGATTGCCAATGAGCCGACTAGCCCAACATTACCCACGACCCAACCAAAACGGAGGTACATAATAACCCCCAAGATGGTCAAGATAGATGGAGTGAAAACACCTCCGAATGTGCCTAAACCACTCTCTTCATTAGAAGATGAACCGCTAGATACTTCGATATCTGGTTTGGATGAACGACCAAACGGTAATTTCATGGGCGATCGCCTTTCCGAACTAAAATCACGATGGTGAACTGATGATGCAGGAAATGACGTGAACGGCATTGGGAACATCTGGGATGCACCCATTGGTCAAATTGCCTGCCAACCTCAGCCCTATTGTTGGTCATCACACGTTTACCGCCTTACACAGCGAGTGTGTGGCTGGAAATCACATGCACAATCAATGACTCACGGGTTCAAATCCGATTGAATAGAATCCACTCAGCCAGTGATGAAATATCAGTGACTGAAATCAAAAAATCGAATCTTCCCGTAAGCCAAACTAATTCTGGCACACGCATTAGACCATTGCACGAACTGACGCAGGTTGCACTGGAAGTGACTCCATTCGATGGAGAATCGTCAAGAAATCTTGAACAACCGCCGCTTGGTTATCGTCCGATAATCGAGGGACATGAACGAAAAGGCACGGGATCCGTTTGTGATAGTGATGTAGAAAATCGAGGATATCGAAGTAGAGACTGTTGCAAACATATCGTCCAGCATCATCACTGATATGCGTGATGCGTAGTCCTTCCGCCAGGGGTGCCAGATCGATGTCGGTGTAATGAATCTGTTCTGCACGCACAGCCCTAGATTCAAGATTCATCGTGTGATGCTTCTCGCTCATTCCGCAACAAATGACCACATCCGGCTGAATGATTTGGATGTGGTGAATCACGCAAGAGGGAGCATGCTTAAAGTGAACAGGAACTTTCCTCAAAACATGAAGAGATTGACGAGGCGTGTGTTCAAGAACCAAATCTAATAGGTCATCTGAGGAGTTCGAAGACTGCTCGGGTTTCCATGTTGTGAAGGATGTCAGGAGAATGGTTTGAGCCATGAATCAAGCATTTCCTAAAACTGTAATGTGCAAAAGTCAATGGGCAGCAAGGAAACGGTGCTGCCGGTATCTCCAGCGGTGAGTTCGGTCGCCATGACAGTAACTGTCATAGACATACCCAGTCATCCCAAACATTACTCAAACCATAATTGCTATGTCGTAAATTTAGGGTGAAGCCGAGGAGTTACTCGATAAATCCATGAACAAGAAACACAAATATTAAAGTTTGATTGCTTTTATGCCCCAAAACGACCCGCTATTTATTGCATTCTCAAACAATCGCTCATTTATTCTTCAATATCGCCTTAGAATGAAGAAGGGGACTAGGTAAATATACATGAGTAAAAGTTCTATGACGGAAAGGGGCGATCGCCTGACCCAAGGTGTTCTGTCTGAACGAGAGTTACAGATCGTCGAATTGGTTACCGTAGGCTTAACCAATCAGGAAATTGCCGAAAAGCTAGACATCAGTAAACGAACTGTTGACAATCACATCAGCAATATTTTGACGAAAACCAAGACAAGCAACCGTGTTGAGTTAGTTCGTTGGGCACTGCAATGGGGTAAGGTTTGCCTTGACCAAGTGAACTGTTGTAGTTTGCCGTCGCCAACGAATTTGCCGTCGCCAACGGATGAGCCGGAACACTAACGTGAACGGTTGCACTGAAGCCTGAGCGCTTTGAGAAGTATTTTTCACATCAGCACCATTATTTGATTGAATGTTGACGCCTGTATGATGAAGTCAATTGGTAAGGTTAACTCAGCCAACATCCTTGATATCTTTGATTGTGAGTTAACCGTCTGGTTTCATGGATATTATGGTTAACCTATCAAGCTCCGACGTCACTGAAGATGGCACAAATGCTGACGTGCTCTCATCAGGTCACGCAAGTTCGGCATCAGCACCGTCATCAAATGCCGCACCAAGCTCAAACTATAGAATTCGCTGTCCATATCTTCCATTGGCTGTTTATCGGGAGATTGAATCTCATTTGCGGCAAATTAATGGTGTTGATGCAGGACTTTTGCCTCAGTCACACCAAGATTTTGACTATCTAGCCAGTCAGATTGGTGGGTTGTGGATTGCTTATCAAGCTAGTCCCAACTTCATGGTTCAGCAACGTGTTGAAGCGGTTCTTAAGCACTACAGCGATCGCTTTGGCGCATGGGAAGTCATTTGAGTCGTCATCCTCGACTCCAGTCTCGCTGCCAATTCATTACAAGTTCTAGGATATTTTGTCTTCTACGATCGCCCTTCAATCTTTCTCTTTCCCATGCCCAAGACAGGTGCATGAATATGTCAGCGTACATTCCGGAGCAATTGTAATTGGATATGACCTGGTCAATAGACAAACGACGGTTCATGGCTAGGGCAAACAGAACCAAGAATTCTCCTGCCGCTTGACCAACGCAGTGTGCTCCAAGGATCGTGCCATTGAGATGGACCATAACGGTGAGAAAGCTAGTGTGCTGGTCTCTGAGGTACTTCCTGGACACAACTCCTGCCGCCTCTGTTTGAAGAGGTATTTTGAGTGTGACAACTTTATGATTCAGTCGCCCCTTTGCCTGGCCTTCAGTGAGTCCTACATGTCCACAAGGGGGAGTTGTTTGAATGAGGGAGGGGAAATGGCGATCGCCCCATTGTCGCGTGGGCAAGAAAAGGGCATTTTTGACCGCGCATAAGGCTTGATATTGGGCAATGATGGGAGCACTGACGGGGGCGATCGCCTCTCCACAAGCATAGATGCGGGCGTTGGACGTTTTTAGCGTTTGCGTGACGCTGAGCCAACCCCCTTCAGGATAAAGGCTTGCCGCCTCAAGGTTTAAGGAAGCAAAGTCAGCACGACGAGGTGTTGCCAAAATTAGATGATCCGTGTCGATGACCTGATCCTCAAGGAATACTTGGATCTCGTCACCCACTGACTTAACGTGGGTAACGATTGCCCCGGTTAAAACGTCTACGCCTAATGCTTCTAGGGTCGAAAGCAACCATTGAGCAACGCCCCAATCTTCTTGCGGTAAAAACGTTGGGCTCTGAACCATCAAGGTTACGGCCATTCCCAGTTGGGCAAGAGCTTGGGCAAGTTCCAGACTGCGTGGCGTTTCGCCCAAGATGACCGCACGCCCCTCAAGCGTAAACTCCTTCTTCAGCACTGTATCGAGCGTAAAATAAGGAACGCTTGCAAGTCCCTGAATCTCAGGGATGATGGGTTTTGATGCAGGTGTCACGAGATAGGCATGGGAGCGGAGAACTCGACCATCCGCTACGACTCCCAGATGGGGGCGACGACAAAATTCGCCAGTTTCCCCTGGGCCGCGACCGACAATAACGTCAACACCCTGAGTTGCAAGAGCATCCAGAGAATAATCTTGAAACCGCTGAACCAGGTGATGCGTTAATCCAGTGTGTACGCTATCTCTGCCAGACAGGAGTATTTCGGAAAGTTGTTTTTCAGAAACTGGCTCAGATTCTGGGCGAAATATTGAGACGAGTGCATGGTCATGGGCAGCTTGTTGAAAGATTTGGGCGATCGCTACATCCGCATCAAGACCTTGATAGGATGCGTGAAATGATTGAGGTTCTACAAGGGCAACTCGTGCCTTGAATTCACTCGCAATCGCTGCGGCATAGCGAGCCGTCAGGCTCCCTCCAAGTATGACCAAGTTGTAATCGACAGCCATCCATTTATCCTAGAACACTTGCCCATAAACAAGCATAAACTCGGTTGTTCACACCAGCACTATCGTCCATACAGCATGAGATCTGACGATTGCATCGGTTTGAACTCATCTCGCGATTGAGCAACACCACCTCGTCATATCCTAAAATCAAGGGTGGGTTCATCAAGCTACATTTTTCTCTCAAAGCAATGAGATACTAATGAGAAAAGGGTGCAATGACAGCATAAGGAAATCTTAGTGGCTATCTATAAAACAATGGCACTGACTTAAGAATTTTTGAGAGGCTGAAATGCCTATGAAATCAATGCTCATTGCCAACAATTTCGCCTTAAGTCAGTGCCATTGATCTATAAAAAGATTCTTAATTGCTGAAATCTTGTTGTAGTAAAGCATGAGCTGTGAACTATTTAATTGTATGGCTGTACCCCGCCGCTGGAGGCGGGGGCAGCCACCAAAATACGCGAATTTTAGCTTATGAAGTATTGATCTCTTTGCAGGCGTTCATGCCGAATGGGTGGGCCATAGGTGCTCTAGAAACTAATCCAATCTCTTATAAATCCGGTATAAATCAGGCTGTTTGAGCTACAGAGTTAGACTTTTGCAACGATGCGAGTGGAAGCTGATTCACGCCTACAACTTGACCTTTCAGAAGCCCTCTAAGGCTAAGCAATAAGACTGAACAATAATTATGAACTCTAATTCTATTCTTGTCGTTGACGACGACCCTACGAATTTTGATGTAATTGAATCCCTGCTGGCTAAGCAAGAATATCAGCTTCATTATGTGGACAGTGGGCAACAGGCGATCGCCTCTCTGGATATCATAAATCCTGATCTCATCTTGCTGGATATCATGATGACCAACATGAATGGCATTGATGTGTGTCAAGCCATTAAAGCAATGCCCCAATGGCAATCTGTACCCATCATTATGGTCACTGCACTTGCGTCGAAGGCGATTTTATCCCAATGTTTGCAAGCAGGCGCAGATGATTTCATCAGCAAGCCAATCGACAGCCTTGAACTGCGTGCACGAGTTCACTCCATGCTGCGCATCAAGCAACAGCACAATGATCTACAAGCATTGCTGCAGCTTCGCAAAGACATGGTAAACATTGTCGTCCACGACTTCAGAACCCCACTGAGCACCATCTTTTTTGGGCTAGACACACTCACAAATTTTGATCACACACAAGAACAAAAAGAAGCGACCCTTGCAACCATGCAGTATGCCGGAAGACGACTACAAGCTCTTACCGATGAAATGCTGCTCATGGCAAAAATGGAAGATGCGAACCTTCGCTTAGACCGAATCCATATCGATATATCCGCCCTCATTTCATCTGTGCTATCTGACCTTGAGGGGATTTTGGCGAAAAGAAACCTAACCGTTATCCGCGAGTTTTCCGACTCTGGAGATACCATTTACGCTGACAAAGCAATGTTGCGCCGAGTTGTAGAAAACCTACTGGCTAATGCAATCAAGTTTTCGTCGCGTGACAGCAAAATCATTTTGAATATCAGCCACCTCGATGAGAAAGGAGTCCAGATGACCGTGGCTGACTATGGACGAGGTATTCCCAAAGAATTTCATCAAAAAGTGTTTGAAAAATATGAGACGGGCACTCCCGTAGAAAATGTCACTCAGTTTGGATTAGGATTAGCCTTTTGCAAAATGGTGATTGATGCCCACGGTGGAACGATTAGCGTCGGCAGTAACGAGCCTCACGGATCTGTTTTTGAATTGATCTTGCCTCATGAAGGCGACGGATAAATAGACGATTATGTTGGTTTTGCGCCTCTTGTAAAAATTCCGCAAATGCTATACATGAGTTGCAATCGTTGATTTTTTTGAGTCGTCGATAGGTTAGATCTCTGCAAGACGTAGAGTTCTGCTAGCGGACTGACAAGCTAAAATTCGCGTATTTTGGTGGGGGGGGGCCGCCCCCCCCCCCGGGGGCCCCCCCCAAAAAAAAAAAAAAAAAAAAAAAATAAAATATAGAAAAAAAATAATAAAAAACGATGAATGGAGTATTAAGATATAAAAAGAAACACACCACAAGAAAACCACAAACACC
>JBCCWF010000317.1:0-7872 GCA_039194035.1 Cyanobacteria bacterium P01_E01_bin.6
GGCTTAGCCACCGCCCCCAACAAACTACTTTCCGATTCTATTTCATAGTCATTCCTAAGTGACGAGTGACGACTGATGGCAACTTACTTATTTTATTCAATGGCGATCGCCCAAAAACTCTATCGAAAAGCCTTCCATCTCTCATTCGATATTCGGCAGGTGATCAACCGATCAACCGTCAACCATCAAGATGGTCATCACGGCATCGCAAGCCCTACGTTGCTGCAACCATCCGACAAGGCCATTGTGCATGCCCTGCAAACGGAAGGAGCCTATGTCACTTCCCTGAACGCACTTGATCTTCCCAACACCCATGGATTTTGGTCATCGGCACAGGCAATCGCCCATCGGCTGCCCCATGCTCCCCGCAAGCTATGCCAAGGCTTTCGTATCGAAGCCTCCGCCGCTCAACTGCTCGCTCATCCAGACATCATCTGTTGGGGGCTGGGCGATCGCATCCTCTCCATTGTTGAACACTATTTGCAATCATCCGTCGCCCTCTGTGGCGTGGTGGTGCGGCGAGATGTGGCCAACACCGTCATGCGCGGCACACGATTGTGGCACCGCGACATTGAAGATCGGCGCATGTGCAAAGTGATTGTCTATCTCAATGATGTCACCAAGCAAAACGGCCCCTTTGCCTACATTGCCCGGAGCATCACCAATGCATCCCATGCGCTCAAAGGCCGCTATGGCTACATCCGCGATCAGGTCATGCAGTCTAATCTCTCATCTGTTACCCACCACATTTGTGATGGCTCCAGTGGCAATATCATCATTTGCGATACAGCATCCGTCTTTCATCGCGGCATCGTTCCCGTTGAGGGCGATCGCCTTGCCGCCTTTTTCACCTACGTCACGCGTGATCCCAGAAGCCCCTGGAAATGTCATCTCCCTTTCCGAACACAGGAACTAGGAAATATCATCAACCATCTCTCCCCACGACAGCAGCAATCTATTTTTTGGAAAGGAACGCGTCGATTCTAATCTTTAATATCTCTGGAATATCTCTGGCCTTATTCAAGACGTTCTTGCAAAAAATCAAGGTCTCCTTCCGTTGATTCCCCGACTGGCGAAAGCTCTGGAGTCAGGTTCTCAATCCCATTGTCTTTTTCATTGACCTCGTCACCATTCCCAGGCTCTGCAATGGGGTCTGGTTCAGTGGCTTCTACGGAAGCATTTTCAAGGGATGGGATAACTTCAGGATCAACGTATTTTATGTCGTTCTCATCGGTAGCTCCCTCTGCCTGTTCAGGTGCCTCCGTTGGCTGAAGTAGGCCATCCGCAATGTCCTTTGAATCTTCTAATTCAGAAGCGTCTGGTGGAAATAAGAATACTTCTCCCAACGATGATTTTTCCGGAGATATGTCGTCGGATTTAAGGTCATCAGTTTTCGTTTTCGCCACAATATCTGGCGTTGTGTTTGTTAATCCTTGTTCCTGGTCTTCTTGCGGTTGGGTTTCAACCTCAAGTTCATTGAGTTCTGGTTCATTTTCTGCCACAGTTCCAAGAGAGCGGAATCCTTGAATGCCTTGAAAGATGCCTACGGAGCTAAGCAGACAAGCAATCACCCCACTGGCAACAAGAAAGTGGAAACGAGTCCTAGCGCGATCAATTTTGTCCATGACACCCTTGACGACTGCCTCTGTGTCGCTGTCAGATGCTTCGATTGTTTGGAAGCCACGGCGCAGTTTTTCTAGCCGTGTTAGCTGTCGGTCAACCAGCGGGTTTTGGTCGATTAGACTCCGAATCAGATGAACCTTAGATGACGGAATTTCACCATCAAACCAGGCGCTGAGGTCTTCGTAAAACCCCTTGGGAATGGTAGTAATTTTTGAAGATTCGCCTGTGGGCACACTTTCTAAGGAATGGACGGCATCTTCCAAGCCCAATCGAATCAAAAGTTCGTTCACAGACCACGTTGGAAAGTTTGCACGAGAAAACGAACGCGTATCTAATACGATGACCGCATCAATCGTATTGGCAGGGATATTGGCTGGTCGATTTTTATCTTTCTTGTTGGAATTGATGGATTGGGATATCGCTGCGTTGAAATGTCGAGCTGCTTCCACGGTCAATGCAGCATCAATTGTTTCCACAGCTGATGTGCAGACTTGATCCACGATTTTGCTGTTTATTTCAATGATGCGTCCTTCAGCAAATGAATCACAGAGAGACGTAATACTGGTTTCTAGATGCTCTTTCGTATTCAAGAAAAAGCGAAGCTTGGCGATCGCATAAGACGTGACATATAGCTCAAGCTGGTTTCTAATCGCATAGTCCAACACGACTTCAAATGCTGAGATGTGGCTGCCACGGCTCATGACATAGCAAAGAAGGACATCCGTATCAACCAACACTCTCATGATTTTCTTGCCATCCGAGCGGCATATCTGTGAATCTGTTTTCATACTTCAACCTCTATCTCTGGCCCCGATATATTCTGTGAAGATGTTTGGGTCGATTGGTTCCACGCTTGCTTCAATTGCCGAAGAGATTCCACCGAAAAATCGCCAGCTTTTTCAGACACATCATCTGACGGGACAAAATCAATTAATTCAAGCAGTGAACAATCAAGGATGATACATAACTTGATGAACTTGAGGATTAAATTGATGCCCGATGATCCTTTTTCCCAATTCTGGATGGTTTGCGGCGTGACTCCAATCAGCACAGCCAGTTGTGCTTGCGTTAAGTTCGCCTGTTTCCGCAAGGCCGAAATTCTAGAAACGGTCTTGAGTGACTGAGTATTCATAGAACCTTTTTGTTTGATTTTTAGGTACATAAATAATACCAAAAAAATTTTGCATTCATCAGAATTATATCTGTCTGTGTAAGTAGCTAGACATCAGTAAACGTACCCTTCCAATGCACAGCCAGGCTTGTATTTTAAGGCAGGATTCTGGGGCGCGGAACGCCCCAGAATCCTGCTAAATTCTTCCCGGCTTAAGTGATCAGCCCACAGCCACAGCCTTGACCTGACGGCCTGGGACGATGAGGTGAAAGAGGCTGAGTCAGGAATGCGAAGGCTACGTTGATGACTACCTCATTCCTAACGTCGATAGGCATCAATAGACTCACTTTAAAAACCTGGGGAGCTTCCCGGATGGGCACTTCCCAGGTTTTTGTTTTTTTAGTTTAATAGCGCCAAGCGACTTAGCTTGCTGAGAACACGCGTCATAAAATTGGCAGGCTGATTGTAGGGTGTCGGTTTGCCCAAAAGATTGGGTTGGGTGTTTGGTTCATGCAAGTAGCGGTAATGCAAAAAGATGTCCCGATAGGGGAAATCGATGTTGTCACCCGCATCCACACGGGCAAATATCTGAGACGACAATCCAATGTAGTGCACATACAACAATCGGACTCCCTTGTCATAGAGCGCATGGTGGCTGGCTTCAAAATGAGTCGAGGTCACGCTATTTCCAGTAATGTCGCTCTTGGGTAAACTCCGGCTCAGATTGTCAAACGACAAACCACATCGCATCACCATGTAGTTGAGCAACGTTTGATCTGGAGCCATCGGATATAGAACCTCGGCGTCTCCCGACTGAAGGGCCTGCAAAATATCGTTTCGCTTTTCGGGGGAAAATAGTCCTTTGTGGCTAGCGTAAAATCCCGAACAAAAGATTCCCGTTGCAAGATACCCCTCTGGTAGCTTTTGCTTTAACGATGATGACGATAAATCGTACACATGCTTTGGCTGCTTGAACTGAAAGTCGTAAACAACAAAATCAGTGTTAGCGAGACATTCCCAAATCTTATGAGGGGAATCCAGCAATAACGTATCTGCATCCATATACAGAAATTGATCAAATGGTCCGTCAAAGGCACAAAAGCGACGATGGGTTCCGACTCGGTGATAGCCCTCAGAGCCAGCTTTTCGCCACGTATCTCGTGCTGTGGGGTGACTATCCCACGCCTTGCGAACAAAGGTATCCCATTGCGTAATAGAGTCTTGGTCACTGTAGATTTGAACTGTGTCTCGGCGATTTGCCTCTGCCGAAATACGCTCTATCTGGTCATTGTAGGGGTAGATACAGACTGGTGTTCCAGGAGCGTTTGTTTCAATGCTATTGAGCAGAGCAACGACTTGGTCATAGACCCGATCATTGGCGAGGGTACAGATACCTTGCATTGCAGAAAAGCCTCATTTTAATAAAAACGTCTGGCAGTTTAAGGACGTTTGACAGGTTGGTGCATGGAATTCTCATCGTCGAATTCCGTAATCAGTTTTCCCACTCCTACTCATGTTTGCCCACAACACCTGTTTTAATTAATATTCATGCTTTTTTAAGTCGCTCGGCATTGTTAAACTGAAAACCAAAAGACCTGGGGAGCGCCCCGGAGGGGTGCTCCCCAGGTCTTAAAAGTGAATTTATGGATGCCTATTTACCTAGCAATTCAAAGAGGTTTAACGGGGGAGGTTTAACGGGGGAGGTTTAACGGGGGAGGTTTAACGGGCTTTTTAGCCAGGGTCTAGTTTCGAGTAGCGAGTGTTTCATATCTCCCCAACATTGGCCCGACTGCAGCCGTTTCTGGATAACGTGTTCAGCGATATTGGCATCAATATAAACTTGCGCAGGCGCAAGTTGCCCGAGCAATCGGGCGTGGTGATAATGATAGGCACGGCAAAGGCCCATTTCCAGTTCGTGAGCAAGGTGAAGGGCGATCGCCTTTTTTTCTTCTCTTGCTTCTTCCCCTTCTCCCTCTTCTGTTCGTTCTATGTCCTGTATGGCCACGTTTTCTAGACCCACAGCCCGATCGAGCAGCAACACATAATGGGGCTGAGGATGAGACACAGGAACAAGACTTTTGAAGGATGCTTCATCAAGCGAAAGGTGAGTCAATACCTCTGCGACAAAGTTGCTGTTTAGCTTTTCTCCAACCATATCGCTAACAGACTGGTCGCGCCCTAAAAACTCTAGACATGGAGTATTGCGATGATGATGCGTCACCCGAACGCGATCGCCCATCCGATACCGATATAGCCCTCCTTTTTGAGACACGATGACGCTGTATTCTTGTCCTTCGTTCAGGTCGTGCAGACGACAGACGGTTTTGGGAAGACCCTCGCCAACGGGTTCAAATTCAAAAAACACCTCATCCAGTAATGGTACGTAGCCAGGAGTCTGAGAGGTTTCGTCATCGGAACGCTGTGCCTGAATCAACGGGACTGTCATCGGTGCTTCTGTCGCCAGGAGTCCCTTTCCTTGGACATACACACCAGGAACGTGCGATCGCACATGATTTGCCTGGTCTGCCGCTCCTGCGCTATCCCAGCAGGAAATGAGCTTTAACTGAGGCCACACCTCTATCCAAGAAATGGGATCAGCCATCAGCGCATCCCTTCGATGGGAACTTATTCGATTGCCAAGGAGCTGGATCAATCGGTGCCGATGGCGTTGAATATACGCCAAGTGAACCGTCAAGAAACTGGGACTCCAGATGGATAGCGTTTCGAGTCGTGGCTCACTCAGCAGTTTGAGGCATAGTGCCTCTTTGAATTCTTCAGCAGACCGGAGGCGACCCAACTGAGGCACCATCACTAAAAAGGGGGTCAACACCCATTGCAGCCATGTATTGAGATAATCGGAGTCATCTTGAAGCGCATGGGTGTTGAGACGATCGGCTCTTTCTCCAACCTCCGTAGGCACGTGTGGTGATTGTATTTCCGCTAGGGTTGGAGAGACGCAGAAATATACCTGTCCTGTAGAAAACGTGGGGCCGTGGCCGATCAAATCATGCGCCCAAATACAAAATAAGTGGCTAAATGATTGCCTCAGCCCTTGTGTATAGGGAATGAGCTTGGCGGCCCCTCGACTACCGGACGTTTTTTCACAAAACAACACGGGATCTGGCGTCAAAATGGCCTGATTCGGATAACAAATTTGCCGAGTGACCCACGGCTCAATGTCTTCGTAGTCAACGATGGGCAGTCGTTCCCAATCATCGACACCGCGAATACCATACTGCTCACCATACTCACTCGCCATGAGGCGATCGCACACATCAGCCAGAACCCTGTCTTGGGCACCACGAGGATTGTCAAGGGCATCGTGAAATCGTTTCACAAGGGGTGTTAACACCTGACCAAATGCCCAAATTAGTGCGCGCATTCGTGATTGTCTCCTGAGGGAATAGGGGGCGATGCCGAGACATGCTGGGATGGATATAGATCGGTTTTGGCTGGAACATAGGAGTTGTCATCGATCACAACTCCTGGCCCCATTCGTGTTCCTGCACCGATAAACGTATCGCTGCCAATGATGATGGGTTTGACATACAGCATCAGATTATTTTTCTTGGGCTTAATCACATGGGCATACAGCCCAACCTGGTGACCAAAAACAGCGCGATCGCCCACGGTTAGCAGTCCGCGATCTGCAATTTCCAGTCCCGGTGTCCAATACACCTGGCGACCGATGGATGCTCCCCATAGCCTCAGCCATAGCGAAAATGCTCCTGGAATCATGCGCACGATCGTTTCCAGCATCGGAAACGCAATATAGATCACCTGAATTTGATGACTGCCCCACCAGGGAGAGTAGGTCGCGTCGAGCAAGTAACTGATGCCGTCTGAAATGGGATACCGCCATGCATGAAGACGATACACAAGGGGCGGCACACCATAGAGGGAAAGGAGAAGGGCGATCGCCGACATCATTCCTGGATGACTGCAAAAATAGGCAAACGCACCGATGTTTACCATCATTACGAATGCTGGGAAAACTGATAATACCCGGCTGAGCATCGTCATAGAGACCTCGTCCACCTTCCTTGCCAACCATCTGATTGCTTTAGGACACCCGTGATGCAGCGGTAGGCACATTCATGAATCATGCACATTCATGAATCATGCACGATTCAACATCATGCTGAATCCAGTTGAACACCGCTATATAAGCAGTAACGCAATCTGCATCGAATATAATTAGGCGTTAGACAGTTGAACGATTGATCGCATTCATCATCAACTGTTCGTCAGCAGCATCACCGTCAGCATCACCGATGGAACATCGCCGACCCCAGTCCACAGAGCACATCCAGTACCATATCCAGTACAAGGATGACCAGAATGGGGTTCAGGGCGATCGCCACTTCCGTCATCTGCCTTGAATTTGCTTTGAATTTGCCTTGAATTTGTCTTGAATTTGCCTTGAATTTTGATCTCACACCCCCTATGGCCAAGCCTCGTCACCGAAAAATTTCCCTCGCTGATATTCAAGAATCCGTTTCGGCATCCATTGACGACGATGATGGGAAACGGCTGAAGATGTTTATCTGTCTTGTCCCAGTGGTTGGGTTTTTCCCTGCATTGTGGACACTGTATCGCAATCGGAGTAGTCGAGAAGAACGCTCTGTCAGTCGCTTGGTCGTCACCCTATCTCTTATTTGGATTTTGAGCGTCACCTTGCTCAATACAGGTGCTCAGACCGTTGATGGTGCAGCATTGCCCTTCATGATCTCAAGCACATTACTCACATCGGGCTACTTTGTTGCGAATCTTTGGCTGATGATGCGGCTCTGGCAGCGTAAACGATTAAAGTTTCCCCTTGTGAGTCGCTTGGGCGATCGCCTTCCCTAGACCTGTCGGAAGCGATGCATTGATTCATCTGGGTATCGCAGTCCGCACGTAGGTTAGGGCATATATTTTTGTGGAAAGCCGCGCTCCGCGAGGCTTTCCACAAAAATATTGGTTCAACTTAAGCGCGGAGCGCTATATCACCTTAAAGCGGGACGTTTTCCAACGGAGAGACGTCAGCATTCAGGGGGCAGAACTTGTTTTTTTACTGGTTTCTGGCTTCTGGCCTCTGACTCCCCACCCAGTCAAGATGTCCCGGCTTAAATTGATAAGTAGATGGCCATAATTAA
>JBCCWF010000318.1:0-7855 GCA_039194035.1 Cyanobacteria bacterium P01_E01_bin.6
CGGCTTGAATCGTAGGGGGTATGCCAACAAATGGAAGCATGGTTGTCCGGCTATATGACTCTGCTGTGAGAATCATCCCGCATTTCAATCGTCTGTGACTATCCCGTTTACCCGATTCCCCGAACTTTGCCAAGTCGTGAACTTAAGTGATTTCGACGTATCTACGTCATTCCAGCGATCAACTCACTTAAGCCGTATATTTATTCCAAAAAATGATTTGTCATAGAGGTGTGGCAAAAACGATGTATTAACGGGCATGCTTCAAAGGAAAGCATCAGCATTACATCACCGAAGGAAGATTCTAGCTGTGAAGTCCCGCATTACTCAGGCTCAACCGGCACTCGAATTCATTCAGCCTCGATACCAACCCTTTGTACGACGGATTGGGCAATCCCTCGTCGGGGCATGGCTGCGGTGGCGCAAAGATATCACGCGCACCGAAGTGACGAATCCAGAAGCACTCGTCAGCCTTTACCAACAATTTCAGGCTGGCAACGTTCGCTTTATGATGGCGTTTCGGCATCCCACGACCACTGACCCACTGATTATCAGTCATACAGTATGGAATCTACTGCCGGCATGTGCTCGACACAACGGTACGCCACTGCGTCATCCTCCACACGTACATTTTGTATATGATCGAGGTATTCCTCTGTGGGCGGGGTCTGCGGTGGCGTGGTTGATTTCTCGGTTGGGCGGAACACCCATTCGACGGGGTAGCCTGGATACCATTGGACTCCGTTCCATTCGACAGCTTTTTATGGATGGTCTTTTCCCGATGGCCGCAGCGCCAGAAGGAGGTACCAACGGCCACAACGAAATCGTCAGCCCCATTGAACCCGGCATTGCTCAATTCGGGTTTTGGTGTGTGGATGATTTGAAAAAGGCAGGTCGAGATGAAAAGGTACTCATTGTTCCGTTGGGGATTCAGTATATTTTTGAGACGCCTCCTTGGAAGTCTGTCGCCGATTTGCTAGGCCAACTGGAAATAGATAGCGGGTTGCGATCGCCCAACACACCCAGTTCTGAAACTCTAGCCACACTCCAGAATGGGCAAGCTCCCTCCAAAGCGCAAGAAGATGAGCTGTATCAGCGACTCCATGCCCTCGGTGAACACTTGTTGGATAAGATGGAGACGTTTTATTTTACGTACTACGATGTACGTCCAGAACCATCATCATCATGCACTTCAAAAAGCAGCACTGATGGATCTCCTAAAGGTGATGTATCTTATCTCGAACCAGATGATGCACAGGAATCCCTTGGAAAACGACTTCATGCGCTGCTCAGCAGAGTATTAGAGGTTGCAGAACAATCACTCGGCATTCGCAAGCCGAAAGGTTCCTTAACGGATCGCTGTCGCCGAGTTGAACAAGCCGCATGGGATCGGATGTATCGCACTGAAATAAATGATTCTACGATGCTACCGATGCTCGACCGAGGATTAGCTGACCTGGTCGCGGAAGAAGCCAATCTGCGCTTGTGGCACATGCATTTGGTAGAAACTTTTGTGAGCGTTACCGGCAAATATGTGGCAGAGCGGCCGAACATCGAGCGATTTGTAGACACAACGCTATTGATCTGGAAGATGATGCAGCAGATTGGTCGCACATCCGCCAGTGACTTTCCCTCTCTCGGGGTGCGTTATGCCAAGGTTACCGTTGGGGAACCGATGAACATTTCTGAGCGTTGGCCGGAATATCAAGCCAAACGCCGAGGGGCGATCGCCCACGTCACCCAAGACCTCCAGACGGCTCTGGAATCTCTGATTGCGTAGGACTCAAAAATGGCTAGAGGGACGGTTGATTAGCAACCATCCCTCTAGCCATTTTTGAGTCTTATCCAGTAAATGTTGCCTACACGAGTCTCAGGGATGGATAAGCCGCCAACACCTCATCTGCGGACAGCGTATCGCCTTCAGCTTGGGGAGTCCATAGAACTTCTATCGCCATCAACTCATCGCTGGACACGGAGCCCATCTGACTCAGAGCGCGACGCACATCGTCAGACGATTGAATCTTAGGCAACTGAAGTTTTCCTTGAGTCGCCACCAACACCGTTGCCACAATGTATTCGCCTGGCGCTTCCGTCAATGCCGTTTCGCCAGCAACAGTGGCGATCGCCGATGATGCAGCGGCTTGCTTAATCTGATTGTTTACGTTGGAAAAAGATTCCCCAGAGAATTTACTGCGCTCAATCAGGGCAAGACGATTGAACTCGGCTTCTGCCGATGAAAACTGAGCTTGGGCTGATGAACTATCGGCGTAAACCCAATATTCTGGGTGTCGGAGCATGGATAGGGTCGCCTCTTGCAGTACCTGCGTTAGTCCTGCCGATGACCCCGTATTGGCTGTCTGTGCAACCCGGTTGAGGTCAGATTGAAGCTCACGAGCCTCTGCTAGCAAGCCAATTTGAAGGCGAGCAACAGTGACTTTCGGGGTTGCAACCGTTCCGCCATAACCGTATTCATCTCCAGATGTGGCATTACGGAAACTCCGCACTAGAAAATTCGCAATTCCAATGAACAAAAGAATCGTGAATAGGCCACCAAATCCACCGCCAAATCCAAAGAGGGGGAACAGGAATGGAAATCCAAATCCACCGCCCGGATAGTAAGCTGGCCCCGTGCCACGGTAAGACGAGCGGGGTTGGACATAGGTGCTTCTGGGTGCTCTGAAGCTACCGCCCCCAATGCGACCACCGGAACGGGCGGCTAGAGCATCACTGGCTTGGCCAAACACGAGGGCAATGACAAGGCCGAAGACAACGAGGCTTTTCAAAAGAGGTTTGATTAAATCTGAGAATTTCTCTCTCATGGCATATTGACTGGGATTGTTTATTCAGCATCGCGTGCTTTCATTATTGAGGAACTGATTTACAAATCCTTCCCTCTTAATAAATGTATCGTTTTCCACCTGAAAATGTGAGCGGTTTCTGAGAGAGACCCGGTAGGGGTATCCGTCCCCAGAAGCATCAGCCACCGCCCACAATGGTGACAATTTCCAGGCGATCGCCCTCCTTCATCTCCGTTGTGCCCCAAAATTGCCGATGCAAAATTTCCCCGTTGTATTCAACAGCGACCAGTTTTGGATTGAGGCCAAGCTGCTTGAGGAACTCTGGCAACATAACCTGTGGAGAACATTGCTGCGTTTCTCCGTTGACTTGAAGCGTAAAAGAACTCATGAATTTAAGCAGTTGAATAGGGAATAAAAGAATCTTGCTTTTATCGACGGATGAACGTGAGGTAAACCTCACTACTGTGAGTGTGAATGGCTGTGCATGCCCAGCTGTGATAAGAAGTATTGGGTCACGAGCGAGGGCTGTTCCGCATTCATAATGGCGCGAACCACGGCAACACGCTCTGCTCCAGCCGAGCATACGTCGCTAAGATTATCGGTGTCGAGGCCACCAATGGCGTACCAGGGAACCGTTGAGTGGGCGGCCGCATGGCGTACATAATCATGGCCAGCAGCCGGCTTCCCTTCTTTGGTCGGTGTTTCATAGACAGGGCCGACCCCAATGTAATCTGCGCCCTCAGACAAGGCTCGGTGCATCTCATCTGGATTGGTTGTCGATCGCCCCACCAGTCGGCTAGGGCCAAGAATCTGTCGAGCGAGGGCAATGGGAATATCTTGCTGTCCGAGGTGAACGCCGTCGGCATCGACTGCTTTTGCTAAGTCAGCCCGATCATTCATGATAAACAGGGCACCATACCGATGACACAGTTCTCGCAGTTGGGTACCGATGCGAATGCGGGTGACATCATCGGCCTGTTTTTCGCGATATTGCACGAGGGTCAAGCCACCTTGGAGAGCGGATTCCACCACGGATATCAGGTTGTCGTTTGGAGAGGTGACCAGATAGAGGGGCGATCGCAGCAGCAGGTGTAGTCGCTGATAGCCCATGACGTTGCTTTCCAGGGTGTAGACCTGATAGCGCATGTGCTTGAAGGATTTCCCCATGGCGGGTTGATAAAGTTTGCCATATTCCTCCAGTACGCGGAGGGCTTCTTCAATCCGGCAAAAGTTAGCCTGCAAGACATGATTCAAGCCTGTACGGGTTTCTTCCTGGGGATGGGTCAAGGCTGTGCCCAAGTCTCCCGGCGTATCCCGTGCGGCTCTTAATTCTGGAGTATGCCAGCGTGCCAATTCCTGGCGTAATGCTTTGCACTGATCGGTGAAAGAGACATGGTTTAACCCAAAGCGGCACCAGTCCTCAATGGTTCGAATGCCTTCACGGGCGCGGTCGAGGTTAGCATCTAGGATTCTGCACAGGGCAGGAGTGTATGCATCTGCCGATTCGGTTAACAACTGGGGAGACTCATGCATTGAACAGCTAATTTCCAACCATCACATCATAGTAAGTACCTGGACGTAATTAAAACCAAACCCCTAAATCCTGTGCCGCCCGCGGCGCGGGCGGCACAGGATTTGAAAGGATACGTTTAATTATGGCTATTTACTTAAGGCCAGAGTAATGATGGGCAGTTAGCGACGCATTGCTACTTATGTCCAATCTATATCTCTGGCTTTTCAAGTATCTTCAAGTATCGTTTGATCCTACGTTTTCTGGGGGCGATCGCCAATGTCTGTGTAAACGACTTGGCAACGTTCGCAGATTCATAACGAAGACATGAGCGATTGAGACCCGTGACGCAGGTCTCAATCGCTCATGTCTTCGTAAACTTCGCCAATGTCTGTGTAAACGATTGGTTTACAAACGTTGCATAAATCAAGAAAGTAAGCAGAATATGAACAATCTCAATGCGTCGGTGCTTTTTACCACCCATGAAGTACTTGAGGGTTTTATGTTCTTCCGGTTCAGAGATATTTTCTAACGACCAAACTCAATTTTATGGCTTATAACTCAAGCCAGTAAGCCGGGAAGAATCCCGCCTTACTTAAAGTACAAGAAAGTACAAGCCAATTTTATCTGTTCAGAATCATCAAAATTAAACATGGATTTGTTGCGTAATGGGTATCAGGCCGCCTCTAGTGACCATCCTCTGAAGTCGATTCATTCGCAAGCGACAACGAGCGATAGGTCTGAAGTGCCGTTATCAAAACCGATGGCAGCTACTCCCTATGACGGATTCAGGAAAATCGTGCATTGTCTATGTCCATCAATATTGCTTGGGAGTATGGCAATGTTGGCAGGCCCGATGCCGAGTCATGCCGCAGTTCCGGAATCCGAATCAATTCGAGCCAGCTCCAGTCAGGAAAGCTCTGTTCAGGAAAGTTCTGTTCAGGAAAGCATTGGTGTGTCCGCTTCAGCATCCGATGTTTTCACGACAGCTGTTTTCACAACAGATACTTCCAGAATTGACTCAGTATGGTTAGCCAATTCGATTACATCGAACTCGTTCATGGTGAGTTCATCGATGGGACAAGGAGGCTCCTCCCAAAACGCAACAACCGTTGTTTTATTCGTTAGTCCAACGATCGGGAATGATGCGACCGGAACTGGGAGTCAGCGATCGCCTCTGCGCACACTCACCCATGCGCTCAACGTGGCACAGGCAGGCACAACCATCATGTTATCGTCGGGAACCTACACCACGGAAACTGGAGAGCAGTTCCCCATTCGCCTGAGGCAAGGCATTACCGTTTATGGGAATCCCAGTGCCCAAGGGGAAGGAGTGTTGATTCGCGGCGGTGGCGATTTCATCAGTCCGACAGCCACACGCCAAAACATCGCCATTCTTGGCGTTGATGAGGCAACATTAGCAGGGGTGACGGTAACGAATCCCAACCATCGAGGGTACGGCGTCTGGGTCGAGTCCAGTAGTCCAACGATCATTGACTCGACCTTGACTGGAAATCAGCACGATGGGGTGTCTGTGAATGGCACCAGTGCGCCACTCATTCAGGGTAATCATTTTTATCGCAATGGGGCGAATGGCGTGACGGTCTTTGGGCGATCGCACCCTCGCATCCAAGCCAATGTTTTTGAGCAAACAGGTTATGGAATCAACGTTGGAGACTCAGCGGCTCCAATCATTCTGAACAACCGAATCGTGGATAATCGCAGTGGGGTCGTCGCGCAAGAACAGGCTCAACTCACCATGCGACAGAATGTCATCTCGCACAATCAACAAAATGGTGTGGTGGCGATCGCCCAGGCACACATCGACATGGGCACGGCTGAAGCGCATGGCCAAAATCAGTTCTCCAGCAATGGACAGCATGACATCAATGCTCGCGTGGCGGATTATCCTGTCATGGCTGCGGGTAACCAGATGGACCAAAACCACGTCATCGGCTCAGTGGATTTTTTGGCTCATCATCGGCCGACTACATGGACTGCGTCTCTCCACTCTGTTCCATCAACGTCAGCCGATTTGTTGATTCCAGCTGTGCCGTTGTCAGCAGGTACCGCAACGGAAATGATCCCCACGCCATTTCCCACAACAGCATTAGCCACCGCACAATTGCCCACATCGCAACAACGAACAGCATCATTACCCGTTCAATCCTCAGCGTCACCAGATGACGTTCAACGTCCAACTCGGTCGCCTATGTTGACGGTGCCACAGTCTGTTGAGCTGTCTGATGCGACCTCCACACCGATTCGTGTGCTGCCCCCGGCAAACTCTCCGTCGGCGGTACAGACCCAACCAGAGCAGCCTCAAGGCCAGACTTCCTCTGATGCAGCGACGGCTCCATCCCGTGATGCCCACGTAGAAACAGGAACGCCAGTCCGAATTTTGCGAACAGATTCTTCTCGCTCGGTAGCTGTCCCGTCTGTTCTAAGTCTTGATTCTCAGGCGATCGCTCAATTCACCGATGAGCAAACCGAGCTGCAGGAGGCAGGGCAAGCACTCCTATCTGTCAATACAGACGAACGTGCTGTTCCTAATTCACAGCAAAATTCCCAATCATCTCAGGAACTCTCACATACGAATCGAGTTCCTGCACTAAGGCTAGCCTCTTCCCAACCATCTCAGCGATTGGTTCGGCCTGCGATCGCCCCATCACCCGTTAATCCTGAAGCAACTCCCATTCGCGTGATTAACCCGATCAACATCACATCGTCGAGGACTGGGGTTGATACGTCCGACACTAGTTCTACAAATTCAACGGCTACAAATTCAACGAGTATTGCCACACCTCAGGTTGTCCGCCGAATCAGAGGAACCACAACCATGCCTCTGCAAAACACGACAACACGCTTGATTAATCCAGCTTCCATCAATCGCGCATCCGTTCAACCAGAATCTCAGGTGCTGAGCGTTGTCCAGGCCACAGCTGCCCCATCGCCAACTCCAACCGCATCTTCCGAAGAAGAAGCACGAGGGGCGATCGCTCTTCCTCCAAACAGTGATCTGTTGCCAGTTCCCAGCGCAGATGTGCCTCAAGGGCATGTTGGCGACATCTCCCGCGTCTACGTTGACGATAATCCGTTGCAGAATCAATTAGCCTTGAACTCCTCAGGCGGACGACGGCTACCGTTGCAGTATCGGGTGGTGGTGGATCCCTATCTGCAACCTGCGACCGTTGTTCAATCCATTGTGCCGGGAGCTTTTCAGATGTGGCTAAACGGGCGATCGTTCATGCAGGTAGGAGCCTTTGCCGATCTTGAAAATGCGAGTGACCTAGCTCGACAACTAGCAACCTTGGGCATTCGCAGTGAAATTTATCCCATCGAAAACTGAGCAGCCACCATCCGTTAGAGTGAGATGCGTTTTTGCAGAGGGGCGATCGGCCAGCAAGGGATCTGCAATTAAATAACCTCCCACAATTAGGTGGCCCTTCTGTAGGGGCGCACGGCTGTGCGCCCCTACGGTTGGTATGTTCATTTGCAACATCCTATAGCGCTCCGCGCTTAAGTTGAACCAATATTTTTGTGGAAAGCC
>JBCCWF010000319.1:0-7840 GCA_039194035.1 Cyanobacteria bacterium P01_E01_bin.6
ATTTGCAGATCCCTTGTTGCCAGAAAAGTTGACATAATGACCGGTAAAACATCCTCTGAGACCGTTAATCCTTTCTCAAAATTTAATGATTCGTTAGTGTTCAACAATCCCTTGTTCCCTATGATTTAGAACATCTATACAAAACGAATGGAGTTTTAGATATGTCAATAACAAAACGATGTATTGCCGAGCTGATAGGCACTGCTTGGCTTGTGCTTGGTGGGTGTGGCAGTGCCGTTCTTGCCGCTAATTTTCCTGGAGGTGATGCGGGAAATCCTCTAGGTCTAGGTTTTCTAGGAGTTTCTTTGGCGTTTGGTTTGACGGTTATTACCATGGCCTATGCCATTGGTCATATTTCGGGATGTCATCTCAACCCAGCCGTTTCATTCGGCCTGTGGGCATGTAAAAGATTTCCGGGGTCAGAATTATTGCCTTACATCGTTGCTCAAGTCATTGGAGCAGTGATTGGGGCAGGGATCGTTTTCTTGATTGCAAGTGGACAACCAGGATTTGAACTTGCTGGCTCAAATTCATTGGCTACCAACGGATTTGGAGCCCATTCTCCAGGCGGTTACTCGTTGTTTGCGGCACTCGTCACCGAAATTGTGATGACCTTTGTGTTTCTCATGGTCATTTTGGGAGCCACCGATCGCCGTGCTCCTAGCGGTTTCGCTCCTGTTGCCATTGGTTTGGCTCTGACGCTGATTCACCTCATCAGTATCCCTGTCACCAATACGTCTGTGAATCCTGCTCGCAGTACAGGCCCTGCCATTTTTGCGGGAGTAGAACTGTTTAGCCAAGTGTGGTTATTCTGGGTTGCGCCCATCATCGGTGCGCTCATTGCAGGATTCTTCTACTCTCAAGTGTTTGAAGACATTGATCATCAACCCATTGCAGAAGAAGTTGAAACACCTGTTCATTAAGGGGTGTCGTTCGTAATAAGTAGATGGACATCATTAAACGTATCCTTACAAATCCTGTGTCGCTTGCTGCGCGGGCGGCACAGGATTTGGGGTTTTGGTTTTCATTATGTCCAGGTACTTATTGAGGTACGGGCGATCGCCCGTACCTGATCGCCTTGAGAAGCATGACAGCTTCAGCACGATGTCGGCTTTGAGGAAGTAAACTTGTGAAGCAACCATTTTGTGAAGCGGTATTTGTACACCCATAGCCTTGTGCGTTGGACTCTGTGATTTCATATGGCTGATCGTTCTCACCCATCTGATGATGCATTTGCTGAAGCAGTACATCACTGGAATCTAGATCGGATTTACATCGATCTCGCAGAGGCGAAGAGAAAAGGACTGACGCGGGTTGAGAAACAATATCTCCGGGGGTTGCTGTGTCACTGCAGCCCAAATGAAATTGCAGAACAGCTGCATGTGGCTGGAGATACCGTTCGAAATTATCTATCAAAGGGCTTATATCGCTACATTGAAGAGCTGCTAATTCAGCAGGGTAGCGACACGATTAAAGTGAAGGACTGGAGCCGAGTTCCCCAACTCTTAGAGAGTGCAGGCTACCGACTTACTCATGATGGAGGCGATCGCCCCATCGCTGACGATTCGCAACGATTACCGAATGCTCACTCACCTGCTCTCGCAACGTCTGACAGCAGCACGGTTTCCCTCTCACCCTCTCCCGCGATTTATGGCATCCCAGATGTGCCCGTGTTTTATGGGCGGGATGCCGAACTTCAACAACTGCATACCTGGGTACAGACCGATCAGTGTCGGCTGATAACGTTGCTGGGCATTGGCGGCATTGGCAAAACCACGTTAGCGGCTCAGTTCGCCACTCAACTGACCGATGCGTTTGAACTCATCATCTGGCGATCGCTCCGCACTGGGCTAACGGTAGACACCTTTGTTGGGGACTTGTTATCCCTACTTCATCAGCCAGATACTTCCAGTCCCACGCATCTAGAAGCTCAAATAGAATCGCTGATTCAGTATTTCACTCAACACCGCTGTCTGATTGTGCTCGAAGATATGCAGTTGGTGCTCCAGAGTGGTGAACTTGCCGGACATTACCAGCCGAGCTACGAGGGCTATGGAGCTTTGCTGACACGCATTGCGGAAACACCTCACCAGAGCTGTCTCATTCTCACCAGTTGGGAAAAACCACGGGAGATCTCTGTGCTGGAAGGAGATGCTCATCCCGTGCGATCGCTCAAGATTAAAGGATTGGGGAATGATGCCTGTGCGTTGTTAGAGGAAAAAGGCTTAGACAACCGAGAGCTATGGGATGAGCTGATTCTCAGTTATCGAGGTAATCCCCTCGCGCTCAAGATCATTGCTACGACGATTCAGGAGCTTTTTGGCGGTAGTGTGTCAGAGTTTTTGAACCAAGGCACGTTATTTTTAGGTGACTTTACTCATCTCCTGACTCAGCAGTTTGCTCGACTATCTCCCTTGGAGCAAGAGGTGATGGGGTGGTTTGCAAAAACTGGCGAACCTGCGAAGTTGCCACAATTGCGGCAGGGAATTCAAGCAGACGTTGCCCTGTCTGATTTACTCAACGTGTTAGAGTCCCTGGGGCGGCGATCGCTAATGGACAAAGTCAAGGTTAACAATGAGGTGCTCTTCACGCTCCAACCCATGGTGATGAAGTACGTCAAGCGACATCATTCAAGCAAATGAATTCAAGCAAATGAATTCAAGCAAATGAATTCAAGCAAATGAATTCAAGCAATTAAATTCACCAGCTCCAACCCAGAACAGAGGTTGGATGTTTCGCATCCAATCAGAATATATCGGGAATGTTCGCTATGCTGCCTGAAGATGGAAGAAGATGCTGATACATCAGCATCTTCTTCCAAGCAACTCATTCATGCCGATAAGCTGTTAGCGATTTAAATTGCGTGGTCATCCTCTGCCGGAGTCGGGGGATAACCACCAAAATACGCAAAACAAGTGAATTTCAGCTTAGTTCATCACGATTAGCTCATCACGATAACAGTCCGTGATTTTTCAGCCTGGCGATATTCTTCAAGACCGTTACCACGTTCTGAGGCCCCTTGGACAAGGAGGCTTTAGTCAGACCTTTACGGTCGATGATGGTGGTACCCACAAGGTACTGAAAGTGCTGCTGGAAAATTATCCGAAGGCCATTGATCTATTCCAGCGCGAAGCAAAAATCCTCAGCCAGTTGCACCATCCAGGGATTCCCTCCGTTGATCCCGATGGCTATTTCACTGTGGAGCAGCATTCGTCAAACGATTGTCTTCACTGCCTGGTGATGGAGCTGATTCCTGGCGTTGACTTGCGCCAATGGCTGGGCGATCGCCAACATCAGCCAGTGACCCATGACCAGGCCATTGATTGGCTACAGCAGATTGTTTACATTCTGGCGACGATTCACCAGCACAATTGCTTTCATCGCGATATTAAACCTTCCAACATCATGTTGCGGCCCACCGGACAATTGGCCCTCATTGACTTTGGTGCGGTACGCGAGGTCACTGAAACGTATTTACAAAAGTGTGCCGATGACATCACTCGCACCCATGTCTATTCCAGAGGCTACACCCCCATCGAACAAATGCAGGGGCGAGCCGTTCCCGAATCAGATTTTTTCGCTCTAGGTCGGACGTTTGTGCATTTGATGACAGGGCAAAATCCCCTAGATTTTTCTACCGATTCTCATACGGGGCGGTTATTGTGGCGAGACCATGCCCCTCAAATTTCTCCAGCTCTCGCAGATCTGATGGACTGCCTCATGGCTCCGTTTCCAGGGCAGCGTCCGCGCAATCCTGATGATATTCAAACGGCATTATCCGAAATTCAATCCAATCCAGAGTTAGAAAGTAAAACTGAAGGGACGGTTCTTTCTAAGCTGCTGCATCATCAGACCTCTATTTCGTCCGTACCTGATGCTGCTGTCCATCTTCTTGGAACCTTACCGTTTGAGGATGGGGGCTTTCCGCCAGACAAAACGCTGCCGCCAGACCATGAATTGTTTCGTCTTACAGCGGGCAGTCAACCAACGGAAAGTCCATTCCAATCTCGCTGGCGCAGAGTATTGCAGCGACTGGCGGGATGGCCTCTGATCGTCATGTATAGCCTAGTGGCAACAGGGAGCATGGTCGGACTGCGAATGTCAGGCTTGCTGCAACCCGTCGAGTTATTGGCTCTAGACGCACTCTTGCAAGCTCGTCCATCCGAACTCGCCGATGAGCGGATGCTCCTCATCACCGTTGGTGAAGACGATCTGACTTTTCAAACGGAGGCGGGCATGGTTCGGCAGGGTTCCCTAGCCGACGATGCGTTGTTTCAACTCTTAGAAACCATTACTCCTCATCATCCTCGTGTCATTGGTCTGGATATCTATCGAGAAGTGACCGCGGCCGCCACTCCGGACGCCGACCAGGATCCCACGAATCTGGCATCCCAAGCCTATCTTCAGGACTATGAAGAGTTGATTGTGGTGTGTTCTGTTGGAGGGGGCGATCGCGACTATTCCGCTATTGAACCACCTTCGACCGTTCCTCTTGACCGCGTTGGCTTTAGCGACATTCCCCTCGACCCAGATAATCACGTGCGTCGCCATATTATTGGGATGGCTCCTGCGGAACACTGCGACACCTCTTCGTCGCTTAGCTCTCAACTGGCATCTCGCTATCTGGCTCAGGACAAGATTGACGCATCCATGACTGACCAAGGGGTTTTGCTGTTTGGCGATCGCCCCTTTCCTGCCCTCGCCAATCACACCGGAGGCTATCACCGGGGAGATTTGGGTGGCTATGAACTGTTGTTGAACTATCGTCAAACGGAAACCATTGCCAAGACGGTGAGCTTACGGGATGTGCTCAGCGGAAACCTAGGAGAAGATTTAGAGACATTGGTGGGCGATCGCATTGTTCTCATTGGCACCACGGCTCCTAGTTTTGGGGACTATCACACCACCCCGTTTGGGGAAATGGCGGGTGTCATGATTCAGGCTCATATGACGAGCCAAATCCTCAGTACCGTGCTGGATCAGCGCCCTCTGCTTTGGATGTGGCCGAGTTGGGCAGATGTGTTGTGGGTATGGGTCTGGAGTGGCGTGAGTGGCAGTGTTGCCTGGACGGGGCGATCGCGCCGAGGTGTGGTTATCTACACAGGTATTCTGGTCATTGCCGTGTCAGGGATCTCCTACGGCATCATGCTCCTTGGGGGATGGATGCCCCTGATTCCTTCGACCGTCGCTATTGGCATCACAATCCTTGGGATTCGTTCATGCAAAGCAATGCTCAAGGCATGACAGGAAGCTCCTATCTTTCATCCCTTCGTAACCTTTGCCAAGTCGTGTGATTCCCAAAAGGTGATCTGGAAATCTGGAACGAATGGCGATCGCGAGGTTATTCATGGGTGCTCTAGCATTCCATGTGGAGTTAAACCTATAATTGATGATCTTGTCGATCACGATCTCAGCTTTCAGGCACTTTCTCCGCGTCACTATGAACACCACCCCGTCCCGCCGCTATCACATCACCACCTTTGGCTGTCAGATGAATAAAGCTGACTCCGAACGGATGGCTGGTATTTTGGAGGACATGGGATTCGACTGGACAGAAGCGCCAGAAGAAGCGAATGTCGTTCTCTACAACACCTGCACGATTCGAGACAATGCGGAGCAAAAAGTCTATTCCTATCTGGGTCGCCAAGCCAAACGCAAACATGAGCAACCCGACCTGACGTTGATTGTGGCAGGTTGCGTTGCCCAGCAGGAAGGGGAACTTCTGTTGCGTCGAGTACCCGAGGTGGATTTGGTGATGGGGCCGCAACATGCCAATCGTCTTCAAGATTTACTGGAACAAGTCTTTAACGGTAATCAGGTTGTCGCCACAGACCCCGTCCACATCTTTGAAGACATCACCAAGCCTCGTCGAGATAGTTCCGTCACGGCGTGGGTGAACGTGATTTACGGCTGCAATGAGCGCTGTACCTATTGCGTTGTGCCCAATGTGCGCGGTGTTGAGCAGTCGCGTACCCCCGACGTGATTCGGGCTGAGATGGAAGAGCTGGGTCGCCAAGGCTTTAAAGAAGTGACGTTGCTGGGGCAAAACATTGATGCCTATGGTCGAGACTTGCCGGGTTCAACTCCTGAGGGACGCAATCTCCACACCCTTACCGACTTGCTCTATTTTGTGCACGATGTTCCAGGCATTGAGCGCATTCGCTTTGCAACGAGTCATCCCCGATATTTCACCGAGCGACTGATTCAAGCCTGCCACGAATTGCCGAAGGTGTGCGAACATTTCCACATTCCATTCCAGTCTGGGGATAACGATGTGCTGAAGGCGATGTCTCGGGGCTACACCCACGAACGCTATCGCCGAATTATCAACACTATCCGTTCTTACATGCCAGATGCTTCAATCACTGCCGATGCGATCGTTGGGTTTCCTGGCGAAACAGAAGAGCAGTTTCAGCGGACGTTGACTCTCGTGGATGATATTGCGTTTGATCTTGTGAACACAGCGGCTTACTCTCCCCGTCCCAACACGCCAGCTGCTTTGTGGGAGAACCAAATTTCTGAGGAAGAGAAGAGCGATCGCCTCCAACGCCTGAATCATCTTGTTTCTGTGAAAGCTGCTGAGCGATCGCAACGCTACATGAACCGCATCGAAGAGGTGCTGATCGAAGGGCAGAACCAGAAGCAACCGAATCAGGTGATGGGACGGACTCGAACCAATCGCCTCGCATTCTGCCCTGGAGATATTCAGGAGCTACAAGGAAAGCTCGTGAAAATTCAAGTGACGGAAGTCCGTGCCTTTAGCATCACCGGGCAGCGCGTCGATGTGGCGCAATTGCAGCCCGTGTAAGGCCTCCTCCTCCTCCAAATTTATGGTTTGTGGTGTAAGTATTCGTCCTTTTCCCGACGCATAAATTTGCCCGACACCTAAAAATAGAAGCCGAGTATGTTTTTAAAGAACTTGGCATTAGCTAGATCGATCGCATGACGAGAATATATTTGGATACCAGTGCCTATAATCGTCCTTTTGATGATCAAACGCAGCCTAAGATTTTCTTAGAGTCACAAGCTGTGATCATTATTTTGCAAATGATTGAAGCAAATGTGATTGAGTTAGTTAGCTCTTCTGTTTTGGAGTATGAGAATAGCCGTAATCCATATCCAATGAAGCAAGAGGTCATGAATCGATATCTACAGTTGACTGAATTCCAGCAAGAAGTTGATGAAGCGATTCGTGATAGAGCAGAAGAACTACAGCATAATGGATTAAAAGCAATTGATGCGTTGCATGTTTCTTGTGCTGAAGCGGCGAACAGCAACTATCTCATCACCTGTGATAAACAGCTTATTAATCGATGTTCAGGATTGACGATCCACGTGATCAATCCAGTTGATTTTGTTTTGGAGATCAATACCGATGATCCAAGTGAGGAGTGAACAACAAGTTTTACAAGAAGGACTACAGATTCTTCTGTCCAACATGGAAGCGTCTGCTGTTGCTCGGTTTTGGGCTGCCTGTAATATTAGCAAAGGAGACTACCTAAAACTGAAGGATGAACTTTTTGCTGAAGAGTCAGTAGCAAGCTTATATTCCGAAATCATAGTGTTCCAGTCATCAAAGTCTGAGAACTAAAAGATCTGCAAATCACTGGCTTAAGCGATCGCAACGCTACATGAACCGCATCGAAGAGGTGCTGATCGAAGGGCACAACCAGAAGCAACCGAATCAGGTGATGGGACGGACTCGAACCAATCGCTTCGCATTCTGCCCTGGAGATATTCAGGAGCTGCAAGGAAAGCTCGTGAAAATTCGAGTGACGGAAGTCCGTGCCTTTAGCATCACTGGGCAGCGCGTCGATGTGGCGCAATTGCAGCCCGTGTA
>JBCCWF010000320.1:0-7833 GCA_039194035.1 Cyanobacteria bacterium P01_E01_bin.6
CAACGGTCAAATCGAGAGAGTGAGAATTTCATGTTGGAGTAGGAGGCAGGACTTTAGTCCTGCAAAGAATCGGGACTTTCAGTCCCCTAAAAACCTCTGTACTTTCAGTACAGAGTGGTTCAGTTGCAGATCCCTAAATATAAAAACGGGGATGTAGAGCGTATTGCAACCCACATTCCTGTCTTTAACCAACACGTAACGCCAAGTTTTGAGAAACAAAGGGTAGTGCCCCGTACGGGGCACTACCCTTTGTTTCTCTTGTCCCCACTGGTGTTGAATTTTAATGGTGGAGTAGTATCTAGCTCAGCAATGCCTGATCAATAGTGCTGCAATCTTTTTCCGTTATGATGCTTTACCGCATTATGGCGTGAAAATGATCTGAGCTGGTTTAAGGATCAGCCTTTTGGCAGAGTTGCTGGAAATACGGGCCAGTTTTCGAGGAATTGTTCAAGATGGGTCGACAGCAGTATAATTTGAATTTTTGTCGCCAATCTTGACGTTGTCAACATAGAGGACTCGGGAATTTGTACTTGACTGGGCAGGATTACGCTTCCAACTGTACTTGTAAAGTCCAGTTTTGAAGTACATGCCACCCGTGTGATCATGGTGTGTGTTTGGGCCTTTGTAGTCAACGATGAGCTTGTCGTCTTTCCAGACTTTGATATAACCATTTGAAGAGTTTGACCACTTTGTGTTGACGACCCAATCCGTCCAGTCACCTTTCTGATAGTTTCCTCGCCAGAGAATTGAAGATTTTTTACCAGACCCAGTATTCCAGTTAGCTTTGATGTACATTTCATTGCCGTCTACATGGATTGAGAGCGGTGGGTTCTTACCAGGCCATGTTTCCCCTTTTGAGCGATCAGGTGCGCTATGCCATTGGGAAATGATCTCCCCAGCCGGATCTGTTTTCCAATTTGAAGGTAGCAAAGTGCTGAATCCATACCAGCGTTCGTCGCCAATCTTAGTCATTGGGCCAGCAAGTTCTGAACGGTAACTTCCCGACGCAAGGGGGTCACTTTTACGGGTTTCGAATCGGGCGACTTTATTAGAGCCTCCTGTCGGGTCATTGACAATGTTTAACGAGTGAGATTTATCTGGGCTATCTTCTCGTCGCCAATCCTTTGAAACACTGCTATTGAATGTGTCATTTAAGAGCAGTTTAGAATTTTTCGAATTCTCATTGGGTTTGGAGGGAGGAGAAGTTGGCTGTTTTTCACCGTCATTGTTTTTAGGAGTTGTTGGAGTATCTGGCTCATTGTCGTCGGTTTCTTTCGATGCTTTTTGTTGATTAGTTTTCGGAGTTGAAGAATCGTCCGGTTCTCCAGAGGTTGTACCCTCTTTAGGAATGAACTCAATGTAATCGATACGGGCATGTTCTTCCTGATTCTCGAAGCCTTTGATTTGGAAGTTATCGCCTGAGTCAAGCGTTAGCCCTCTAGCAACTGTACGTTGCACAATGTTCTTGTTGCTAATTCCTGTAGAGCCAAGCTTTTTATCTAGTGTCCAACGACTGAGAGAATTCCCCTTATGAAGAACTTGTAGACTTGCCTGTCCATCTGTTTCGTCAACATATCCGAGGACAACATCATACTTTCCTTTTGCTCCATTAAACTTAAAGGATGCTGTCCCAGTTTCTTTTCCTTTACGACCTACAAGGCTTAGTAGCGAACCACCGGATGCTGCTTTATTAGATTCCAAACGATAGTTGGAGCGCTGCATATCTTCTGCTTCAATCCGTCGTCGGGTTAGATTATTTGTACTTGTCGGCTGCTTTTGTTCATTGTCGGGTTCTGGTGATGGGTCTAATGTCTCTTTACCGCCTGATGTATTTGGGGTGGACTTTGTGCGAGGAATAAATTCTATGTAGTCGATACGAGCGTGCTCCTCGCCTTTTTCGAAGCCTTTGAGTTGAAATTTATCGCCCTTATTTATATTGAGTGGAGAGGCGACTGTTCGGCGAACTAGGTTCTGGGATCTGGCAAGGCTGGATCCTAGTTGCTTGTTAAGGGTCCAGTCATCGATTTTTTTCCCTTTATGGGACACTTGTAAGCGTGCCTGCCCATCATTTTCATCAAAATAGCCAACGACTACATCATAAGAGCCTTTTTTACCGTTGAATTTGAAAGATGCTTGTCCTGTTTCATTATTTTTCTGACCTGCAAAGCTTAATACTTTCCCTCCTGAAGCTGCATTGGTCGATTCAATTCGGTACCCAGATCGGTTCATTTTTTCGGCTTCGACTCGAATAGGAGAATTCAAGACGCCTTCATATGAAGCGGTAAATTCTTCAGAGAATGCAAGGTCAGTTTCGATGGAACCGTTTTGGTATTCCAGATCCCAGTCTGCATTGAGATTTGCATTCCCTGTGTAATCTGTTGATGCAGCAATATCTGTTCCTGTGTAGCTGCTGATTTGGTCAATAAATGTTTGACCACTTACTCCATGGGCGACATTACATCCATATATCAAGATGTCTGCCGATTGGGAAAATGCTGATGACCAGTCTTGTAGGCGATCGCCATAGGCTTCTAAATTACTTTGGCTAAGTATGGTTGAGCCTAGCTGGAGTTGTCCAGAATTTCCGTGAGAAACAATATGTAAGTTATTTAAATCGCTTCGCGTGGAGAGCAATTCAGTAATTTGATCAATGCCATCGGTTGATGGATCGAGAATAAAGACTTCAGCATTTGGATTAACTGCAGCAACGGCTGCATCATAGTCTTCCACTTGAGCATCAATAACAATTAATTCTTTTGAGGAAGTTGGAAGTGCATTGGGCGATGATGCACTGTACTCTAGCTCTTGATTTACGAGTGGAGGTGAGACGATTGTCTCGAAAGAATTTGAACTCAGTAGGGTTGCATCAAGGTCTGGGGTTGCTTGAACCTGAGGGGTTGATACTTGGTGCAGCGAATCATTGCTCAATGCTTCGTCAGTCAAGTTGTAGGCTTCTGTCGTGTCAGCAATAGACCATCCATTGAAGTCCTCCGTTATAGAGGTGTTGGTCAGTATGTTGTCACTAATAAAGCTCTGCTCTGACGGATCAAAAACCTGATCAGTGCTTACGTTGGATAAAACGTCCTGACTTAAGCTATCAGGGGATTGGAGGAGCTGAGGCGCGCTAGCTCGAAGGACTGGAATTGTTGCAGAAGCCTCAACATTTTCAGAGCTGACTGCAAGGGGAAGCGTGCTCAGAGGAAGTGATGCCTCTGAAGCGTTGATTAGACTTGACATGTATTATCCTCTCAAGGGTTTTATGAAGTAGTGTTGAAGGAACTGCTCCGTTCGATGCGACGAAAAATGCTACATGCATTGGTATCGCTTAGATGCTGTATGAAAATGCAGATGAATAGCTCTCAGCTAAAGGGTGCCTTCACCTGCATTGCAGGTGGCTGATTGGGGTACTCGCTACTCACTGTTTTCAGTTAGAGAGAGTAGTTTTACTTAATCCTTGCTGATATTGGCTGGTAATAAACCACATCCGATTTGGAGTCTGGTGTTTCCTCTGAGGCAAAAACCGGGTATCTGGATGTAGCCGAGGCAGAGTTCAACCTGAAAATGAATTGGTTGTTGTTTCTACACTCGTAACCTAACGAGTGGAGCAAAATGTATGCTTCACATCTGCAACAGCCTTTAGTACCCCGATTAAGGTTGATTGTTTTGGATCGAGGCTTGACTTCTATTGCCACTAGAACAATTGTCGAGTCAGAGATTTAGACAAGCTGAACCTGTTGGTGTATAAGTCTTGTGGACTAGAAAATAGAGGTCATACCCAGCTTGAAATCTGTGAATATAGCTCTTAAAAAAGCTGTGAAAGAGGCTTAATGATTTGTGGTAGTTGCCGAAGAGTTATCGCTCATGAGGTGGTAGATGTGGCCTGGTTCTTTGAATAACCAACAGTAATCTCACTTGTCGCACACAAACACATGAGCAGCAGACCCATAACTCCGCATCAGGGCTTTAGGCGAATCATGCCAGAAGAACCATAGGGAGCCCTTTAGCAAATAGGACTTAAACGTTGTTCAACACTCTTTGTATGTAATGAGTAAAGTTGGTTGCAAAATGTTCCTGAACTTTGAAATTTCAGTGAACTTTCCGTATGGACTTTGAGTAAGATAGTCCAGAGGTATTGAAAAATTGAGACTGAATACTATGTGTAAATTTGGTGTTATGTCTGTGCAATCACTTAGATAACGGACAAACGGTTGAAAAATGATGCAAAGATTCAAACCATTTCTGATGGCTGATGCCACGTTAGAGATTTATTAGGTGAACGGATATAGTAAGGATGTCTTCGAAAAGAGCCGATGTTTATTGGAACAACAAAGGTCTTTAGTAAATCTATATCTATAGATAATGGCAACGCTCTAATACGTTCTCTGGGTACGACCGTGCTGATCCCCTGTGGAAAAATATTCGGATACAAGATCTAGGGTTCTGTATTCAGAATTGAGTGTCTAGATGAAAAGGCTTGATATTCCTTAGTGTGTATCTTGCTGGTCAGATAAGTGGATGTGCTGAGATAAACAAATATGACTTAATATTAATGTGTTTTACGTTGTGGCAGTAATAGACGTTTAGATTGTCACCTGGGTCGTTTTGATTGGGTATGTATTGGATCAGGCGCAGTCGAGGGGAGTGTAAATTTGCTGGATATTTATAAACTTATGTATGGTCTTTGTACGTAGCGTTTCTAGATATTAGTTGATTACCGTTATGGGTGCAGGCATCTGTTGATTTTATTTTTGTGAAGGCATATTCAGAATGAAGCGATTTTTTATCACAACAGTTACTGGGTTGCTGGCAGTTGCTGTTCAGAGTCCAGGGTTAGCGCAGGAAAATGTTGTACAGGCCCTCGGTTCAAATGGAGAGGATGCCCCACTTTCATCTGAACGGTTATACACGCTAGGAGCAGGCGATCGCCTGTTTATGGATATTTTCAATTTGCCTGATTTCAGTCGGCAATATGATGTGTTAGCGGATGGCACAATCAATTTACCTCTTATAGGCACAGTATATGCTCAGGGAAAGACCCTAGGTCAGCTCTCTAATGAAGTTGAGTCTCGCTATGCGCGGTTTGTGAATGTTCCGTCAGTGACGTTTGATCTTCAGCAAGCACGGTCTTTTCAAATAGCGGTTGCTGGAGAGGTACGAAGACCTGGTTCTTATCCAATTGCGATTGAGGCACAACAGCGCAACGATGACTCTTCAACGACGCCAACAATTCCTACTGTCACGCGTGCCATTCAAACAGCTGGTGGTGTTACCGAATCTGCTGACATTCGAAACATTCGCGTCTATCGACCAAATCCCGAACGCACAGGTGATGGTGAATGGATTGATATTGACTTATGGGCTCTGATTCAAGACGGTGATCTTAGTCAAGACCTAGTCCTCCGGGATGGTGACTCGGTTGTTGTGCCTGAGGCCACTGAGTTACTAACGGAGGAAGCACTGGCCATTGCTACCGCAAACTTCTCTCCAAATATCATCAACGTTTACATCGCAGGTCAAGTCAATTCTCCTGGACTTGTGGAATTGCCTCCAAATACACCACTTAACCAAGCTATTCTAGCTGCGGGTGGCCGTGTTTCATCAGCATCACGGCGTGTTACGTTGGTTCGTATTAATCCTAATGGAACCGTCACTAAAGAGCGTATTCGAATTGATCTTGATGCTGCTGTTAATGATGAGGCTAATCCAACGTTGCGTCATAATGACGCTATTTTGGTGGGTCGTTCAACTCTGGCCCGAGTCACAGATACGCTGAATACTGTATTGTCTCCATTCAATGGCTTTCTCGATATTTTCCGAATTGTTGACATCGTTGATGAGGTTACAGATGATGGCCTCAACGACCTCCAAGAGGCTCAGTTGGATGAGTTGGATGAGTTGGATGACGATGAACTGTAGGTTCTGTAAGTATGTTAGCTGTGAGGGTACTACTCATAATAGTCAGCAATTAATGATTAGGAATCGGAAACTAACGGTTGATGAGTTATCTAGATAGCATTTGACCATGAATGTTGAGCCTATAATTAGGGTTTTTGAGAATTGATAGAGACAAGCTGTTCTACAGCGCGGGCCTTAAAAAGTTGAATGCTAAACACATTATTTTCCTGAAAATTGAGATCCTATAGAGAGATACATGAGCATGGAATCTGTTGAGGCGAGAGAAGAATTGGACGTAAACGTCGGGCAAGTGAGTCGTCTTGTCAAACGTCGATGGTTGCCTGCCTTAGGCGTATTTTTCCTAACAGTGGCGGCGTCTGCCCTAGTTGCATCTCTACAAAAGGAAATGTACGTTGCGACAGCAAAGTTACTGTTTCGGATTGATCGAACTTCGGCACTCACTGGAGTTGGTGAGGGATTGAGTGAGTACAATCCTCTTGTCCGCGCAGAGAATCCTCTTGTGACTGAGGTTGAGGTTATTCAATCCCGGCCCTTGATCGAGCAAGTGGTGAGTGATCTGAACCTCGATAATGAAAGCGGAGGTTCTCGTAAAGTGAGTTCAGTCCGTAATAATCTTTCGGTAGATATTATCGGTGGTGCTGATGTCCTTAGGCTTTCCTATGAGAGCGATGATCCAGAGGAATCCGCAGCGGTCGTAAATAAACTGTCTGATCTTTATATTGACGCTAGTGCTGCTTTAAATCGGGCGAAAGCGTCGCAAGCGCGTGAGTTAATTGAAAGTCAACTGCCTCAAGCCGAGTCGTTTGTGCAAGAGTCTGAATCTGCTTTTCGTGAATTCAAAGAAGAGAATGGAGTTGTTGCTATTGAGCGTGATTCGCAGTCTGTTGTAGATAATTTGCAAGAACTTGACTCTCAGATTTTGAGTACTCAAGCATCATTGGTGGAAGCAACCTCACGTTCGACACAACTTAGTGACAACCTTGGTCTTAACCTTGATGACGCATTGATCATGAATGAGGTTAGCCAGTCCCCTGCTATTCAAGGGGTTTTGCAAGATTTGCAGCAAACGGAGCGTACTTTGGCAACCCAGCGGGGTTTCTATACTGATGAGAGTCCCGCAGTTCGAACAACCCAAGCTGAAGCTGAGCAACTCGCGGATCTGTTGGAAGAGGAATTGTCTGCGCTAGTTGGTAGTCAAAATGTTCCCGAGCAATTTATGCAAATGGGACAAACTCGGCAGGAATTAGTATCTCAGTTTTTGGATTCAGAGGTACAAAGGTTGAGCTTAGCTAGTCGTCTGGATGCTCTAAATTCATCTCGAAGCTCCTATCAAGCTCGAAGCAACGTTTTGCCCCGACTAGAGCAGCAAGAATCGGAGTTGAGGCGTCGCCTAGAGGTAGCCCGGCTTAATTATCAAACGCTGCTTCAGCGCTTACAGGATCTAAAGCTAGCGGAAAATCAAGCAACAGAAAATGTTCAAGTGATCGAGCCTGCGTTGGTCCCTAGCCGATCTAAGTCAAATTCTGGAATCATTATTCTGGCAGGTGTATTGATTGGCGCATTGCTGGCAGCAACGCTGGTGTTTCTCCTGGAGCTAAATGACCATACTGTACAGCGCAGTCAGGTACGAAGAAAGACGTTCTCCACTTAAATTCAGGGTCAGTAGAAAATGAGTGTAATGCTTTCCCTTGTTCAGTGGCAAGGGTGCCTGTTTGGCGTGGCTTTATATTGCTAATGGCAATGATCAGCGTGCCTTGATGGGAAAGTGTTGGTTGAATCGGGAATGTTAATGGGGTCGAACCGATCATTGGTTGCATTGTTCGTTATTTAGAACAGGCGTCAATGAATGAATGCAGCTTGCTAAGAAGTCCCTAGACGTCATTAACACCAACCCCCCAAACCCTGTGCCGCCCGCGC
>JBCCWF010000321.1:0-7829 GCA_039194035.1 Cyanobacteria bacterium P01_E01_bin.6
GGATGTCAGCTTCACTTAGCTTTGGAGGTGAATCTTTCTTGCTCAAAGGGATTCAACAATATATTGAGCTACTCCAGACTGACACCATGTGGATGACTGCCGATAAAAATAGGGATTTTCTTAAGCCTGAGCAGTAACGAACTATTTTAAAACCCTAAAGTTAAAATGGCCAATCATCTTGATTATTATTGGCCTGTTGATGTTTTCATCTTCTTCAACCTTAGTGTTAGGGTTGATTTTTCTTATTGCAGGTGGCGGATGGCTATTTTTTGAGGTAAAGCCTATTATAGATGCGCCTGGAGATAATGCTATCGATGCTTGGCTGGTTGATGATATCAATTATCTTCAAAAGAGATCTTTGGAACGTCTCAATATTGATGAATCAGAACTTATTAGGGATTCTGTAATAATCCGTGGCCCAATCCTATGGCAAACCAGCGGAATCCCGAGTCAAGAGCTAGTTTGGAAAAAAGGTAAGGACAAGTTGACTAGATTTAACGTTAATGCCATCACCATTGTTCATCTAACAGAGCATAAGCTTAGTTCTTATCAGTGTACCTTTAACTTCATGAGAGGAGTGCCTCTTAATGAAATGGATGATGAGTTTCACTATCGTGATGTTGTAGCCGTTTCAACACGCGATGATTCGACTAACTATACTCTGCCGAATGGCTCACTGATGAAGCAGGCGCAACTTTTTAAGTTGTCTGTGTCAAGTGGAGACAGCATTAAAGCAATAGTAAGTTCGGCTGATCTACTCCAATTTACAGGTGGAAATATACCTGATACTGGCCTAGATAGTGCTGTTAAGGCTCTGCGTAAAGTGTTACTCGAAAAGAAGGTTTAATTATTGGCTCAATAGTTGTTTCAGGGAGGTGGCTTTTGGGCAGAGAGTGTAAAGCCTACACGGCATAGGTTGTGTCCAGTCTGTACCTTTCAACCCACAAGCTTTGATTTGTAAGGCTTTTAAGCATTTCTAGCTCCAGACCTCCCTGAAACCCATAAAGAGCCTAATTCTTAATGATATGTACAACTTTCATTAGAACGATTTTTGGTCGTTTCAGCCTTTTCGAAAAGTAAATGGTTGAGAATCGATTGAATATAGTTGAGCATATCTGCAACTAGCGGCTTCCAGAAGAAAATTGGGAGCATTTCACTAAATTATGAAATTAGCTGAGGTTCCTGTTATAAAAGCCATATAGATATTTCTTTACTTCAATGAAATTAGTTTCACATCGCGTTATTGGGCCATTGAGAGAGGAGAATCGTTTTTCAGTAAAAGGTATGAGAGAGCAGCGCACGACGCTATTGAGTATGTGCTTCTTGCTTTACCGAGTTCACATTAAACGACTTGCTGGAAGACAAAAATGACATCGTAATCTCTGAACATCTTGTAATCATCCTCATTAATCGCCACCTAGACTGATAGTTAGCCTGCAACGAGAATGACTGATGAACGCTCCATCACGCAATAGCGATCGCCCGATACGGCGATCGCCCCTTGGGAGTCAAAAATATCGTCAGGCGATGGTTTGGACGTATCCACAATCTGATACCAGGTTTCTTGGTTGTTGAGTGGCGGCAGTTCAAATTTGAGTGGCTCCCAATACGCATTCAACATGATGTGCAATTTCTCGTTCACTTGAGGATGGCAGAGCGTAAAGGCCAAACTGTGCGAATTGGAGCTCCAGTCGGGCTGACCTAAATGAATTCCATGCCAGATGACATGAGGCTGGTGCCGATCATAGTTCACCTTCAAAATGCGTTCTTGGCGAAACAAGAATAAGGATTGGGTGAATGCAATGAGTTGCCGAACAAATCGCAAAAGCGCTTCGTGCTTTTCAATGGCATCCCAGTCAAACCAGCTCAGGTTATTGTCTTGGCAGTACGCATTATTGTTACCGAGTTGTGTGCGGCGCACTTCATCGCCCATCAACAACATGGGGGTTCCCTGAGAGATGAACATAACGGTCAAGAAGTTTTTGATTTGGCGGAGCCGCAATGCTTCAATATCAGGATTATTGGTGCCGCCTTCGACGCCACAGTTCCAACTAAAGTTATGGTTTGCCCCGTCCCGATTATCTTCCAGGTTGGCAGCATTATGTTTTTCGTTGTAAGCCACCAAATCATTTAACGTAAATCCATCGTGGCAGGTAACAAAATTAATGCTGCGATTGGGTTCACGGTCGGGTTCCGGATAAATGTCAGGACTCCCCATAATTCGGTTGGACAAGGTCTTTATTGTGTCGAGATCCCCTTTGATATATTGGCGGGTATCATCTCGAAATGGGCCATTCCATTCTGCGAAGCGATCGCCAATAAAGGAACCCACCTGATAAAGTCCCGCTGCATCCCAGGCTTCTGCAATAATTTTGGTGCCTGCCAATGCAGGGTCTGACTCGATTGTCCAAAGAATGGGCGGGTCAATCAGCGGCTCTCCGGTTCGGCTCCGGGCTAAGACAGATGCCAAGTCAAACCGAAACCCATCCACATGCATCTCTGTCACCCAATAGCGCAAGCTATCGATAATCATGCGACCAACGATTTCATGATTAGCCTTTAGGGTATTTCCACAGCCGCTGTAGTTGCTGTAGAACGTTCTGTTTTCTTCAAGAATGTAGTAGGCATCATTTTCAAGTCCTCGGAACGAAAAGGTTGGGCCTTCATGATTGCCCTCTGCCGTGTGGTTGAACACCACATCCAAAATGACTTCAATGTTTGCTTGATGTAGCGCTTTGACCATGTCTCGAAATTCATCCACGGGGCCAAGGGGGTCGCGCCGAGAGCTATACCGCTGGTGCGGGGCAAAAAATGCCATCGTGCTATAGCCCCAATAATTCTTCAACCCAGGGGCAACATCCTGTTCATCAAACTGATGCACAGGCAAGAGTTCAACTGCTGTAATTCCTAATTCCTTGAGATAGGGAATTTTTTCAATCAGGCCAGCAAAGGTTCCTCGCTTTTCAGAAGCAACCTGAGAGTTTGGATTCCGGGTGAACCCGCCCACATGAAGTTCGTAAATGATGCTCGTCGCGTAGGGAATATTAAGGGGTTCATCTCCCTCCCAGTCATAGCGATTCGTGTCGACGATGACTCCTTTTAGAGCCGTATCTCCGTTGTCACCTGAATGCATGGCCTCGTCCCGGTTATACCGCTGCCACCCGGCAACTGAGCGCGCATACGGGTCGATCAATACCTTTTGTCCATCAAACCGAAGCCCTAATTCTGGACTGTAGGGACCATGCACGCGATAACCGTAGAGTTGACCATGCCCGATGCCTTTCACAAACACATGCCAATAGTAAAAGGTACGGTGATGGCTGGCATCCAGAGAAATCAGTTTGGATGGATGAGTATCATCCTGATCATCAAATAACAGCAGTTCGATGGATGTGGCGTTTTTAGAGAAGATGGAGAAGTTGACGCCATCAGGATATACGGTTGCGCCAAGTGGGTAACTTTTACCCGGTAAAATGTCAAACCCCATAACTCATTGCTCCTGGCGAATTGATGGCGATCGCCTCAGTCACGTTGCCATCGTCATTCTAGAAAAGACATCATACCCTGCTCCAACGGGATCTAACAGTACCTAAAGGCCAGAGAGACATTTGAAAATCGAGTCACGTGAGAATCGAGTCACGTACTTAAACAGTAAAAGTGATATGTTTCCATTCAAGATAGAAAGGCAAGTCTTTCAAGCCTAGTGCTGGATAAATAGTGATGACTCAACAAAAGCGTGATGATACTTCCATCACTGAACGGGGACATTTGCTGACTGAGCAAAATAATCCAGAGAGCGAGAACCTCGATCAACTCTCGACCGTGGACATGGTTGATGTGTTTTGTCGGGAAGACGAGAAGGTGATCAAAGCCATGGCGATCGCCCGTGATGAACTCGCAGATGCGGTTGAGTGCATCGCCACGGCTCTGAGTGCAGGAGGCCGGCTATTTTATGTCGGTGCTGGAACGAGTGGCCGATTGGGCGTGTTGGATGCATCTGAGTGCCCACCGACTTTCTGCACGCCACCGGAACTTGTGCAAGGCATCATTGCTGGAGGAGAGGCGTCACTGGTTCGGAGTTCGGAAGGGCTGGAAGATTTGCCAGACGATGGGGCAGCGGCGATCGCCCAGAGACAGGTGACTCAGCTTGATGTGGTCGTTGGAATTACGGCTGGGGGCACCACTCCGTATGTGCATGGTGCCCTAAAGGAAGCGCGTGACCGTGGGGCAAAGACGGTGTTTATCGCCTGTGTGCCAGCAGACCAGGTCAAGGCTGCCGTCGATGTCGATATCCGGCTGTTGGTAGGCCCAGAGGTGTTGGCTGGGTCAACACGCCTCAAGGCAGGTACGGCAACAAAATTAGCGCTCAATATTCTTTCGACTGGAACAATGGTGAAGTTGGGCAAGGTGTATGGCAACCGCATGGTGGACGTATCGGTGACCAACAGCAAGCTCTATGACCGAGCGATTCGCATTATCACAGATTTAACAGGGCTGGAGCGTCCCGCTGTCGCTGAGTTGTTAGCCAAAAGCGATCGCCGGGTAAAACTGGCGCTACTGATGTACTGGGCGAATGTGGATGCAGCGGAGGGCGATCGTCTCCTCCAAGCCCATCATGGACAACTGCGTCAAGCACTACAGGCGGTTCGTGCATAACACTCACGTTCGGGCGGATGGCAGTGTCATGTTCTATAGTGGGGCTGGATGCTAGGCAATCTATGAAATTCTATGGCTCAAACCCTTGCTCTCATTGCCCATGATGCTCAGCTTGATCAGTTGGTCACCCTAGCAAAAAGAAACATCCCGGTCTTATCGCGCTATCGACTGATTGCCCCTCTCGCGACTGGGCAACGGATTCAAAGCACAACAAGCTTGGATATTGAGTGTTTTGCCCCAGAAAAGATGGGCGGGGATATTCAGGTTGCGGCAGAGGTGATTAGCGGCTCTGTGAAAGCAGTGATTTTTCTCATCGATCCACAAACTGTTGTGGCTCATGACGCGGATATGCGAACCCTGATTCGAGTGTGCCAGCTTCACGACGTACCGCTAGGGCTCAATGTATCCACCAGCGCACTGATCCTAGAAGGGTTAGCCCGAACCAAGACCGCGCATCTGATTTTTAATCCCGTATCCGGCACTGGCAATTCAGAGAATGATCTGGATCTCATTCACGAGATGCTGGATCCACATTTCAACTTCCATGTCTACACGACCACTCCAGACATCAGTGCAGCAGATCTGGCGCAACAAGCATTAGAGGCTTCAACTGACGTAGTCATTGCCTCCGGAGGAGATGGGACGGTCTCTGCTGTAGCGGGACAACTGGCCAACACAGGCATTCCTCTTGGCATCATTCCACGGGGAACCGCTAATGCATTTTGTATGGCCGTTGGCATTCCAACCGCCATCACGCCCATCCGAAACGCATGCCGTACGATTTTGGAGGGGCATACGGTCGTCGTCGATACCGCGCGATGCAACGGTAAGCCCATGATTCTATTGGCAGGCATTGGTTTTGAAGCGGAAATGGTTGAGAAGGCTAGCCGAGAACTGAAAGATCAGTGGGGAACTCTAGCGTATCTGATGGCAGGATGGCAGCAGTTGAGTGAGCAAAACTTGTTTGAGGTGGAAGCTGATGTCAGCGGAGCCCCTTATATAGCTCAGGCGGGAGCATTAACCGTTGCGAACGCAGCACCGCCAACATCTGTTTTAGCGCAGGGCGTGGGGAATGTAGACTACAGCGATGGGTTACTTGATCTAACCATTGCTTCTCCAGAATCCACCCTAGAGGCTGTGACGTCTCTCATCCGTGTTTTTGGATCTGCTTTAGTCAAAACACCTGTGAATCAGCCCAATGTTCGTCATGGCCGAGTACCGCGAATCACGATTCAAACTAGACCCCCTCAAAAAGTTGTGGTTGATGGAGAACTGATTGGGACAACGCCAGTAGACATTGAGTGTTGCCCAAAAAGTCTCTGCGTTTTGGTGCCGAAGCCATAATCAATCGCTAGACACGATTTGGAGAGGCTACCTATCGATCCCATTGACATTCAGGCTGATCATTGAAGCTAGGAAGAATTTAACGGGATTCTGGGGCGCGTAGGGATCTGCACGTAGAAAAGATACCAAAACCAAGGTGTGGCGGGTGCAGCCCGCCACACCTTGGTTGGTACTTTATTTTCCTGCACGTCCCTTAGCACTCCAGAATCCCGTTAAAATACAAGCCAAAATCCAATCGATAAATACGATGTGGTACGCTCAAAAGCACAGTTACGTTGAAGGCGAATTCATTGGAGAATCGTTGCCTTCTTGAGCTGCTCTTGTCCTCTGTTTATTATTGATCCATCTGCCAGAGCCATGACTGATTCTCTGCTATCAGCCTCTGTTGACACCCTCTCAACGTCTAATCATCAGCGTCCATCGCTGTCGATTGTTGTCCCGATTTACAACGAAGTAGAGAGCCTGACTCATTTGATAGAAGCGATCGCCACGGCGGCAGTAACGACTCAGCTTCCCTATGAAATGGTGTTGGTTGATGATGGCTCAACAGACGGCACCACTGCACTCCTCCAAAATTTAGCGAGCGATCGCCCTGACATCCGTGCAGTCATTCTTCGACGCAACTATGGCCAAACGGCAGCCATGGCCGCAGGCTTTCATTACTCAAAAGGCAAGGTCATCATCACCATGGACGGTGACCTTCAGAATGATCCAGCAGACATCCCGATGCTGTTGGATATTTTAGATAATGGCTATGACATGGTGAGTGGCTGGCGCAAGGAACGTCAAGATGCTGCACTGACTCGATTACTGCCTTCGCGCATTGCCAATTGGTTGATTGGAATCGTCACAGGAGTTCGCTTACACGATTATGGCTGTTCTCTAAAGGCCTATCGAGCAGAACTCGTCGCTGATATGAACTTGTATGGCGAACTACATCGGTTTCTTCCCGCTCTGGCCTTCATTGAAGGTGGCCGCATTACCGAGGTGCCTGTGCGCCATCATGCGCGAAAGTTTGGTGCTAGTAAATATGGTCTAGGTCGCACCTTCCGAGTGACGATGGATCTGATCACGATCTTTTTCATGAAAAAGTTCGTGACTCGTCCCATGCATGTGTTCGGGTTGTTTGGGTTGGGTGCTGCCAGTAGCGGCATTCTTATCTGGCTATATCTCACCTACGTCAAGTTAGCGATGGGGCAAAACATTGGCGATCGCCCGCTACTCATACTGGCCGTCATGCTGATACTGGCAGGAATTCAGCTCTGTGGATTTGGTGTTTTGGCTGAGCTACTAATGCGAACGTACCATGAATCGCAGGGACGTCCGATTTATCGAGTGCGTGACGTGGTTGGCATCGGGGAAGCTGACCACCAGTCATCCCATTAAAATCACATTGTCCAAGACATGAATGATGCCGTTGTCTGCCTCAATATCCGCCGCGACGACGGTAGCATTTTTGACTTCAAATCCATTGACGGTGCTGATGGAAATCGGCGATCCTTCCACGGAAATCACCGAATCATGCGCCGACAGATCCGCTTGGGTCAATTTTCCTGAAACCACGTGATACGTCAGGATACGAGCAAGCTGAGGGATATTTTGAACCAGGGTCTGAATGGTTCCAGGAGGAAGCTTAGCAAACGCCTCGTCATTCGGCGCAAATACCGTGAATGGGCCAGGACTCTTAAGGGTTTCGACTAAATCCGCCGCTTGTACAGCAGTCACAAGGGTTTGAAATGTACCTGCACTCACGGCAATATCAACAATATCTGGCATTGAAAAACCTCTTATAGGGGTTGAAACGTGATCAGTCAAAAACTCGAAATCTA
>JBCCWF010000322.1:0-7807 GCA_039194035.1 Cyanobacteria bacterium P01_E01_bin.6
GAGGATGGAGCTAAACGGTTCTGCCGGATTCGTGGCTACCTGTCAACATTACGAAAACAGGGACGAAATATCATGGGTGCTCTGATTGACCTTTTTTCTGGCAATCCTCAATCTCCGCTTCCTCAGCCTGAGTAGTTACCATTAAGCCATAAAATATTACCCACGATCGGTTGCATCAACATTACTGAAGACCGCCTTGGGACGGACATTGCTTAGAGTTGTGCTCAATCCTATGTTTCAAACAACACGCCGACGATTGGCGCTTTGGTATGCAGGTATCACGGCGATGTTGCTAATCCTGTTTGCCAGTGTTGTCTATGCCTATGTCCGCACAACCTTGGTTGAGCGTGTTGATGACACGTTGAATCATGTGGTTGAAGTGGTGCAGCGATCGCTCGTGGTAGAGCCGTCGTCCGCATCGCCTGGCGGTTCAAACAATGCTCTTTTTCAGGTGAATATTGAAGATAGCTTCCGAAATAATGCAGAGACCGGGGATGACGACCATATTGACCTGGAGTGGTTTAACAACCAAGGAATCTTGGTGTGGTCAACGTTGGCGCAGCCCCTACAGGTCCCCCTACATGTCAATCCCTATGGAGAAACCGTTCGTCTCAACTCCGACCAATTCCTGCGGCAGGTTACCAAGCGGGTGCAAGTAGGACGAGACGTACTCGGATATTTACGTGTGAGCCATCCCTGGTTTGAGGTGACCGCACCCAGTCAAAAACTCATGGTTGATTTGGCAACAGGGATTGTTGTCATTGTCGCCACCGTCGCTGGCCTGGGTTGGTTTCTATCTGGCTTAGCGATGGAACCGGTACAGGACTCCTATCAAAAGCTAAAGCAATTTACTGCCGATGCATCTCACGAGCTGCGGAATCCGATTGCGGTGATCCAAACGAATGTGCAAGTGGCATTAGCCGATCCAGAACCCGATGTGCAGTTTCAGCAAGACCAACTCCAGGTTATCGAAAGAATTACGCGGAGGTTGGGAAAGATGGTCGACGACTTGCTGTTTTTGGCACGGCAGGACAGCGGCATTATCCAACTGGAATCAAACCCAGTATCGCTGGGCGGCTTATTATTTGAAGTGGTGACGGATCAAGCCGCGATCGCCGCTGAAACAGGCATTCAGCTGACTTTCGATTGTCCAGAGACGCCGCATATCAACGCACTAGCGCACGATACGGGGTCCACAGAGGTGACCCAACACCCCAGTCATGACACCATCAATCTCTCATCTCCACAGCCTTCTAAGGGAAACGTCTCTCAGGCGAGTCCCCTGTATTTTGTGCAGGGCGATCGCGATCAACTGACCCGCTTGTTTACCAACCTCATTAGCAATGCCATTCAGTACACACTCCCTAGCGGGACTGTGGCGATCGCACTCAATCAATCAATTCATCCCAGCGATGGGCCGACACGGCGAAAGGAGCGGACAAAAGACTGGGCCGTCATCCAGGTAACAGATAGCGGCATTGGCATTGCCGAAAGTGAGATTCCCCATATTTTTGATCGATTTTACCGGGTCGATCGTGCCCGCAGTGCGCCCAGGACATCTGGCAGCACACAAGCGACTCATCCTAAATCGACGGGGTCCGGGCTGGGACTATCGATCGCAAAAACGATTGTGGATAATCACGGGGGACATATTTCTGTGACCAGCTCCATCCATGCTGGAACTACGTTTACCATCAAACTTCCATTGGTGCGGCCACCCGTTTTAGACAATACGTCAGGCTAACAAACATCGGATGAGTCCTCATGAATCCCGCTCTGTAACTCAAGGACGATCGAACCCACGCGTTGTCCTGATTTGGGCTGCTAAGCGAACCAAGCCTATTGGCTAGGTTATGATGGTGAGAAAGAAGAGTCATGGAGGCGATGGCATGACAATTCGCCAGCGGCGTTATAGCAAAGAAGAGTTGGCTGCACGAGGTCAAGCTCTCTATGAATCTAATATTCAGCATTATGTAGAGCCCGAACATGAGGGCAAAATCGTTGCTGTCGATATCGAAACGGGGGCATTCGAAATTGCCAATAGTGTCCTCCCTGCCACAAATCAGTTATTTGAGCGGTACCCGGATGCCCAACCCTGGGTCGTTCGGGTTGGGCATCGCGCCGTTTATCACTTCGGGGCACGGAGCCTAGCAACGAACGAATGATGCGTGGCATTGTCAATGCGCGATGTGAAGCAACGCTGTCAATTTTGATTGGAAATGGAAATGGGCGATCGCAAACCATTAATGCCGTCATCGACACGGGCTTTAGCGGTCATCTCACATTACCGTCAGCCATTATTCAAACTCTACAGCTCCCTTGGAGTGCGTCCGATCGGGTAACGTTGGGCGATGGCAGTGAAGCTCTCTTTGATGTGTATGGTGCAACCATTCGGTGGCACGGGAAGTCTCGCGACATTGATGTGGCCGAGTCAGAGACGGAACCGCTGATTGGGATGTCGCTCCTCTATCGATATCGTCTGCAGATCGATACGATTGCTGGAGGAGGAGTCCGAGTGGATCCGCTATAATCGTGCCGATGAATGGCAGATGAAATGCCCCGAGACTGTTTATTGTAGAAGCGCGGTACGTCATTCAATCGTGTGCCTATGCATTGCTCAATGCGTCCTCTTTTTCTAATCGTTTCGATTCTGAGTGTCGGAAATGTGGGGTGCGATCGCCACAACGATGTCCTCAAGGAACATCACCCTGTTCAACCGACAGCAACGGTTTCAACCACAACTTCAACCACAGCATCATCGCCAACAACACTCACCTCACCCCCTCCACTCATTGAAGCAACCCTGGCAGGAAATCTCGACGATGTGCGATCGCTCCTCAACGCAGGAAGCAATCCCAACGGGGTTTACCACACGAATACAGCGCTAACTTATGCGGCCCGTGATGGATTCTTAGACATCGCCCGTATACTTATCGACGCGGGTGCCAACGTGAACTGGATTGATGGAGAAGGCGTGACACCACTCATTCTCTCGTCCTTCAAAGAACATGTAGAATTAGCCCAATTGTTACTCGATCATGGAGCCGATCCAACCATTCGAGATCAGTGGAATCTTTCTGCCCTCGACTACGCGCTCCAGCGCGGTGAAACGGATCCGATTGCTCAACTCTTGCAAACACAACTCTGATGCGAGATCGTGACGCGCTCAGTACCTATCACACGCCATTGAGCGGGACATGGGTTGAATCCTATCGTCATCATCAGTCATTAAGTACCTGGACGTCATTAAACCCAAAACCCCAAATCTTGTGCCGCCCGCGCAGCGGGCGGCACAAGATTTGGAAGGATACGTTGAATGATGGCTATCTACTTTAGACATAACGGTATTCAACCGCGTCAAATACAAAAACGGTGATGTGGGGTGCGTTGTGCCCCACATCACCGTACTGAATCAACCCGCACAGCGCTATATATTCAACAGTCAGGCATTTTATGGTTCGGTATTCAAGATTTCGACAGTCAGTCATTCGCTTCGGTGTGTCAAGCGTACTGGCCTGTATGATGACTCTTCTAGTTGCGGTCGATTCGCAAGCACAATTTTCTGCCTTCCCGTCAGTCCCCAATGATTCGCAAAAGGTTTTAGGCTGGAACCCCAACCAACCTTATGCCTGCGGTCGCCTCCTATGTAGTGATGTCATTTTACAAGGCACCTTGGGACGTAGCTTTACCCTGGCGAAAAATATTGCTCCAGGCGACCCAAGAGAAGAGGTAGAAGCGGCAATTGAAGATCGAGCGAACCTCGTTGAGAACATCGTCAGCTCGATTCAGCGAACGGTGCTCACTCAACAATTCAACAATTGGCTTGGTGGGACGCCACCAGAAAAGCGCGATCGCCGGGTCTATCGCGATCGCATTCTGCGCCGAGTCCGTGAACGCATCCCATCGAAATCTTCGATGCTCCAGACACACAGCGTCCCAGATCCAGATCTACATCCCCGCACACCAGCCATTGAAGTTGGGCCTGAGAACAACCAAATTGTCGTGTTTATTCCATCACAACCCGACTTGGGTCTTGCGCAACAAACCATCGTCACTGTCACGCCACTCGATTTAATTAATGCTGGAATTGCTATTGTTGAAGATACCCCCGTCAGCACCCCTGCCGCAGAGTCATCCCAAGGTGAGCTACCCCCCACAGACATCTCCAGCAATGCAGCTGATAGTAATACCGAAGCACTCGTTCCCAACCACACCGAAACCCTTGCCCTTGCACAAGTGTGGCGCAATATCATTCGCCACCGACTCAGCGATGCACTCTGGGGCAATGATTACGATTGGCAGTATCCATTCGATCGTTTAGGCATCGCATCGATCACTGCTGGGATGACCGTTGGATTCATCTGGCTCGTTGACCTGTTTAAACAGCTACTGAGAGGACTGCGACGCCGATTAAAAAACCGATCCAAACATCTACAGCATGTCTTGATGCAAGATAGAGAATCAGCAACCACTGAAGGTCATTTCAAACGGGATGACGAGGACGCTGGAACAGGCGAACCCATTCAACCCGATGTATCGAATGATCAAGATATGCTGGCAAGCCCAGTAACCAGTTCGACCATTGAAACGAAAAAACGGAAAGTAACAGCCCTGGGGCTAGAAGAACTAAAGGGTAATCCGTTGGGAACGGTGTTTGATCTCGAAAAAACGGTTATTGGACAGCTACAATATCTTGTTCAAAAAGTTTCTCTGGATGAGCAAAGTAGAAATCGACAGTGGCGCAATTTCTTACAATTCTTGCTGCGATCGCTCTTTTGGGTAGAGGTCATTATCCTGTTTGCGGGAGCCACCCTAATCGCGCTTATTTTTCCGGGAACTCGCCTCTATGCTGTCTTTTTTCTTTCTCAGGCAATCGTTCTTCCAAGCATTTGGATGGTCATCAGCCTCGCAGATATTCTGGTGGACTTTGTGAGCGATCGCTACCTGCATCAGTGGGCAAAATCTGCTGAACTCGAAAACCCGTCTTCCACTCGATATGCTCTGCGCGTCAATACTTATTCCCCTGCAATTCAAGGCGCAACAACAAGTCTCTTCGTCGCCTTGGGTGTCTATCTCACTATTCGAGCCTTTGGCATTAATCCCTCCGTGTTGGCCAGTGCCGGGGTTGCGGCTGTGGTAGTAGCGTTTCTATCTCGCAATTTGCTGGAAGACATGCTGAACGGGGCTTTAATCCTCTGGACAGACCGCTATGCCATTGGTGATGTGATTCAAGTGGGTGGAATTACAGGTCTCGTAGAACAAATGAATCTCTATGTCACTCAAATTCGAGGAGCAGAGGGGCGCTTGGCGACGATTCCTAACGGGCAGATTCGCATTGTTGAAAACTTGACGAAAGACTGGTCGCGGGTTGATTTTAAGATTGAAATTGCCCACAACTCAGATATTGAGAAGGCATTAGACATCATCCAGCGTGTTTCAGAACACATGCGAGATGAAGACCTTTGGAAGGAACGCATCTTAGAACCGGCCTCAATCCTCGGCGTCGATGCCGTGACCCATGCCGGGATTTTGATTCAAGTGTGGATCAAAACGCAGCCGATTCAGCAATTTGCTGTAGGACGAGAGTTTCGGCTACGCATCAAAAAAGCATTTGATGCGGCAGGTATTGCCTTGGGCGTGCCACAACAAAATGTGAGTTACCACAATGGCAATGAGGCTCTCGACATAGTCGCGAAACACCAGGACAACACAGCGTCCTGACGGAACTTGCCTGTCGCGTTACGATGAATGACCGTAGTCGTGACGTCGGTTTCAGAGGGGTGTATGCGAGGCATAGTTCGTTTTTCTCAAGGGTTCTTATCAGGAATTGCACTGGTTGTACTCGTCTTATGCTCTGTTGAGCTAGGGTCTGCACAGAACAGCCTCCGTGAAGGCGATCCGCTCGAATTTGACGCACCTGCGAATTGGGCATTTCCTGCGGATCGGGTTGCCCCAACCTATGGTGTGGATGGGATGGTGACGACCATCGATCGAGTGGCCAGCGAAATTGGTAGTGAGATGCTCCGGCGAGGTGGCAATGCGATTGATGCTGCTGTAGCTGTTCATTTTGCACTTGCAGTCGTCAACCCCGAAGCCGGGAATATTGGCGGTGGCGGGTTCATGATTGTGCGCATGGCGGATGGTCAAATCGATGCACTGGATTTTCGTGAAACAGCTCCACTGGCCTCGACTCGGAACATGTTCCTGAATGAGACCGGAGATGTGACGGATCGGTCTCGGATTGGCCATCTTGCCGCAGGCATTCCAGGTTCGGTGGCAGGCCTGTGGGAAGCACATCAACGGTTTGGTTCGTTGCCTTGGAAAGACCTCGTTGAACCGTCTGTAGCCCTAGCGGAAGGAATGATTGTTCACGAACGGCTGGCACAGTCGCTCGGGACTCACGCAGAAAAACTCCAGCAGTATCCTGCGACGGCGGCTGTGTTTCTTGCCAACGGACAACCGCCACGCGTGGGCGATCGCCTCATGCAGCCAGATCTCGCAGCCACCTTACGCCGGATTGCCAGCAACGGGAAAGATGGCTTTTACCAAGGAGAAACTGCTGAGCTTGTGGAAGCTGAGATGCAGCGGGGCAACGGCATCATAACTCGTGAGGATCTCGCTAATTACAGAGCCGTATGGCGATCGCCAATTGTATTTCAATATCGCGATCACACGGTTGTGTCGATGCCACCCCCGTCATCGGGTGGTGTGGCGATCGCCAAAATCCTTAATATTATTGAAGGCTACGACCTGAGAGATGTCGGATTCCTCTCGCGTGATCATATCCACATCTGGACAGAAGCTGCCAAACGCGCCTTTGCAGACCGCAACAGTTATTTAGCGGATCCTGACTTTGTGTCTCAACCAGTAGATGTTCTCATTTCAGATGAGTATGCAGCAGCGCGTCGCATGGAGATTCATCCAGAACAAGCCACGCCATCCCAACAGGTGCAACCTGGTCTGCAAAGGGGTGGAAATGGCGGGGCACCACAGGAAGGAGAAGACACCACACATTACTCAATTTTGGACAACGATGGGAATGCGGTGGCGGTGACGACAACTATCAATTCTCTCTACGGCAGCCTCGTGACGGTTACAGGAGCTGGGTTCCTGCTCAATAACGAGATGGATGACTTTGCTATTCGCCCAAATACCCCGAACCAGTTTGGCCTTGTGCAAGGGGAAGAAAATGCCATTGAACCTGGCAAGCGCATGCTATCGTCCATGAGTCCGACAATCGTACTGGATGCAACAGGGCATGTGAAGTTGGTAACGGGTTCTCCGGGTGGGCCAACGATCATCTCCAGCGTGGCTCAGATCATCTCGAATATTGTTGATTTCAATATGGATCTTGACGATGCGACGGTTGCGCCACGACTTCACCATCAGCATTTTCCAGATGTTCTTTCCTTCGAGTTAAACGGACTCGATCTTAATATCAGGTCAGCTTTACAGGAGATGGGACACACCGTAGACGAGCGATCGGGCTATCAAGGGAATGTTCAATCTATCCTGGTGCTACCAGACGGCACCCTGGCTGGCATGGCAGATCCACGTCGGGGTGGAGCAGCGATAGGTGTTCGCCATGTGCGCGAGGTCGTTCAATAAAATGGCCCGCTGTAGTGATACCCAATAGGGTTTGGGTGTCGCTACGAAACAACAAAGTAGCTCGGCGTTATTAAACTGAAAACCAAAAACCTGGGGAGCGGCGCTCCCCAGGTTTTTTAAAGTGAATTTATTGATGCCTATCGACTCATTCTGTCGCGAATATGTGGCTTTAGCGGTAGAAGCGTTCAATGCCTTCACA
>JBCCWF010000323.1:0-7778 GCA_039194035.1 Cyanobacteria bacterium P01_E01_bin.6
AGGGTCTTGCTTAAAAATAAAATCCCCAAAATCCCAGAGAAGAGGGACGGCGGGCTAAGCCCGCCGTCCCTCTTCTATGGGATTTTATTTTTTTGCTCATCCCTAAGTTCTAGTGAAGATGCATTGACAAAAGTAACAGCAGAAGAACCTGAATCAGTTCCCATTGGATCGACTCAACCTTAAGCTTCGCAGCAATGCAGAGCTTTTTCAGTTTGTTCCTCACTGGAAAAACGAAGGTGCCGACCTAAACTTATGTGACCAATTTGAAAAATTTCTGATATTGTTATGCTGTGGAATGTGTACGACGAAGATTAGCAATGCTATAACATTAATGGCTGTCTAGTTTTTCGTATTTACCTAGGTGTGAGGATAAGACAAAATGTTGTCTAACAAACTGTTTAAGTCTCTGCTGGTTGCACCAGCAGTTTTCGGAGCTTCAATCATCGCATCTACGGCTGCGATCGCATCTGAAGCTGAGCCTTCTGTTTCTAGCCTTGATCAGATCAACCAATACAGCGCTGAGGGATTCGGTAACAATATCTCTCAGGTTACTTCTGTATCTCAGTTGTCTGATGTCCAGCCCACTGACTGGGCGTTCCAGGCTCTCCAGTCTTTGGTTGAGCGTTATGGCTGTATCGCTGGTTATCCCGACGGAACCTACCGTGGCAACCGTGCGATGAGCCGCTACGAATTTGCTGCTGGTTTGAACGCATGTTTAGACCGCATCAACGAATTGATCGCAGCTGGTTTGGCTGACAAAGTAAGCCGTGAAGACTTGGCTGTTCTTCAGCGTCTCCAGGAAGAGTTTGCTGCTGAATTGGCAACTCTCCGTGGTCGTGTTGATGCTTTGGAAGCTCGTGTTTCTGAGCTCGAAGCAAATCAGTTCTCCACCACAACCAAGTTGGCTGGTGAAGTTATCTTTGCAACTGAAGCTGCTATCGACCAAGGCGACTTTGATGATCAGGCAACCTTTGGTTTCCGTGTTCGTTTGAACTTGGATACTAGCTTTACGGGTGAAGACCGTTTGAGAACTCGTCTCCAGGCTCGTGACTTGCCTGATTTCGCTGTTGACGGTTTAGTTGGCCGCTCCTTCTCTGGTGGTGGCGGTGGAGACTTCGTCCTTGATGATTTGGTTTACACCTTCCCTGCGTTTGACCGTGCTGAAATCATCATCGGTGCAAACAGCATTAGCTGTGATGACTTCGTTGCAAGTACCATTAGCCCTCTAGATAGCGCTAGCAGTGGTTCCGTGTCTGACTTTGGTTTCCCTCGTCAATATGCAATCGCATGTGATGGAGACCAAGGTGCCGGTGCAGTTGTTCAAATCTTTGACAACCTCAGCCTTGACTTCGGTTACTCAGCTGCTAATGGTACATCTCCTGCTGAAGGAGAAGGTCTGTTCAATGGTGATTACAGCATCATTGGTCAGCTGACCTACTTGAGCGATTTCGTTGATGCAGCATTCACCTACGTCAACGGTTACGCAGACGGTGGTTTCTTCCAAGCGACTCCTGAAATTGCCAACACCTATGGTGGTCAAATCAACTTCAAGATTAACGATACTATCGAGCTTGGTGGTGGTATTGCTTACGTTGACATTCAGGGCCTCGGTGGTGCTGATGACTACGAAGCTTGGAGCTGGCAGGGTACTCTCGCTCTGAACGATTTGCTCGGTGAAGGTAACATGTTGGGTGTTGTTGCTGGTGTTCCTCAGTATTCACTTGACGGTGAATTCATTGAAGGCGACGATAACGGCTTCATGGTTGAGGGTTTCTACCGTTACCAACTCAACGACAATATCTCCATAACACCTAGCATCGTATATTTGGCTGATCCTCTCAACGACGATGACCAGTCTGATGCAGTCATTGCACACCTCAGAACGACCTTCCAGTTCTAAGAGTGCTGAATTTGCATCAACAACGTTTTGTTAGTTGAAAAAAAGACTCTAGTTTCTTCATAGGAACTAGAGTCTTTTTATGTGGATCGGATATTTCAGACTTAATCATTCGCATTCATGCGAATCGCCCATGAGGTGCTCTAAAATTTAGGCATTGTAGAAAACGTTGTAATGACCGAAAACAAGATGGGGTTGAAACCGACTCTTCTCTTCAGAGATGCTCTGAATAAAGAAAGCAGAAAACAATAATTCGAATAATTTGGCAAACTTCTCAAAATTGCAACGAAGAAATGAGGGTTTGGGTCGCGCAACGCGCGGCCCAAACCCTGGTTCCTCTTTAAACTTTGCCAAGTCGTGTCATTTATCGTATCCATTGCTTAGAGCATGGTCTGATGATTGTATGCATATAGGCAGTTTACTGAACCCTAAATATTCTCCCGTTTACACATCCTCTATTTGACGTTCAACCCATGCGAATTGCCCAGAATGTTACTGAACTTATTGGCCAGACTCCGTTGGTACGGCTTAACCGAATCCCGAAAATGGAAGGGTGTCTTGCTGATATTCTGGTCAAGCTCGAAGGAATGAATCCATCAGCCTCGGTTAAGGATCGCGTTGGCATTAGCATGATCGAGGCGGCTGAGCGAAAAGGTTTAATTTCACCAGAGCGGACAACGCTGGTGGAGCCAACATCTGGCAATACAGGAATTGCCTTAGCCATGATTGCAGCAGCAAAAGGCTATCGCCTGATTCTGACCATGCCAGAAACTATGAGTGCAGAACGGCGATCGATGTTGTGTGCTTACGGTGCAGAACTTGAGTTAACGCCAGGTATTGATGGGATGGGCGGATGTATTCAACGTGCGCAAGAAATTGTTGATGCGTTGCCTGATGCCTACATGCTTCAACAGTTTCAAAACCCGGCCAATCCTCAAGCTCACCGTGAAACAACAGCATTGGAGATTTGGGATGATACGGATGGTGAGGTCGATATTATTGTTGCTGGAGTGGGCACAGGCGGCACAATTACCGGCGTCGCTGATGTCCTGAAACGACGCAAACCTCATCTGCAGGCGATCGCCGTTGAACCTGCCAACAGCCCTGTTTTAGCTGGAGGAAAACCCGGTCCCCACAAAATTCAAGGAATTGGAGCCGGGTTTATCCCTCAAGTATTAAACACGGATCTGATCGACGAAGTGATTGCCATACGTGATGACGAAGCGATTATGTACGGTCGTCGTTTGGCGCGAGAGGAAGGCTTACTCTCTGGTATTTCAAGTGGTGCGGCACTAGCGGCCTGCATTAAGATCGCACGCCGTGCTGATAATGAAGGAAAACTCATTGTCATGGTGCAGCCTAGCTTTGGCGAACGATATCTCAGTACACCGCTTTTCCAAGATGCAGAAGTGGCAGCAGCTGTACTTCGCTAGAGGATATTGCTGCCTTGGTGCTGCTGTTAGAACTACTCGCATTTATTTCAATTATTCAACACGATAAAACTGGCAATGGCTGACTTGAATCATTACGACGTTTTAAGAATCTCGCCTACCGCTACCCAGGCTGAGATTAAGCGAGCCTATCGTCAGTTAGCAAAGCAATTTCATCCCGACAGCAATCGCAACATGGCAAGCCATGAACAAATCGCGACGATTAATGCTGCTTATGAGGTGTTGGGAGACCCAAAGCAACGAAAGTATTACGACACATATTTAAGTCATCCTTACCCAAACTACACTCGTAACACCTATACCCATCCCTCAAGGGCTGCATCCTATAATAATGCGACTCAAACATCAACGCGATCGCGACGCTCATCGGGAAGTGCTGCTGATGAAGCTGTGAGCCATTGGCTCAAGTTTGTATATCTTCCTGTCTGTAGGACATTGAATCAGGTGCTGAATGCATTTGATGAGGAAATCGACGCCCTTTCTGCCGATCCATTTGACGATACCCTAATGGACAATTTTCAAGGGTATTTAGATGAGTCGAGGGATGCCCTTATTGATGCGCAAAACCTTTTTCGGGCACGTCCAAATCCATCCAGCTTAGCTAAAGTCGCATCTCATCTTTACTATTGCATCGGTCAATTAAGCGATGGCATTGATGAATTAGAGCGATTTACAACCAGCTATGATGATTACTACATTCATACAGGTCAGGAATTATTTCGTATTTCGCGTGGTCTTGAACAAGAAGCCCAGGCGTATGTCAGTCATTTTCTGTGAATGTTGTGCATAGATACTAGCTATTGAGCGATCGCCTTTTGTTGTTTCAAATAGGCAAATACACTCTTGTCTCCAATATCTGCAGGAATTTCCTGAAATACTTTTCGAAGAGCAAAGACTAGCATCAATCCAGCCCAAGTTACCAACAGGCCTTTTTCGACGGATAGCGGCAGCACCCCAAACAAATGTCCAAGTAGGACAGTCGGAACGATGAACGTTAACCCTTTTGTTTCCAGTCGGGCAAAGCAAAATGCTTCCTTGAAGAAAATTCCAGTGAGAGCGGCAAAAGTAAACCCAATTCCGATAATGCTGAAAGGGGTATCGTAAATTGTTAGCAATAGTGGTTGAGCATCATGCAGGCTAAAGACTACTGCGCTAACAGTACCGATAATCCAAAAGAGCTGCAACGTTCGATGGAGTGGAACTAGGTAAATATGAATGAGGAGCAGACTTCCCCCCAAAGCAAGAGAAAACAACCAATATAAAATTGTCAACATGTCCAAAACATCAGCAATATGGGGAACCATAATGGCTAGCATCACTGCTGTTGCAAAACAGGTAGACGCAACAAGCAACAGTCCTCGATAGGCCACTACTCCCAGACGATCGCCGTTCGTAATCGTAAAATTCCCAAATTGTCCTTGATAAACCTCAGACGGAATATTTTCTGCAACCATAATCTGTTGTTCCCGTTCTGCTATGCAGTTTCTATAAGATTACTGTGCTTAGGGAGCTGCCGTTCGTGACGTTCACTGTAAATCTCATCTTAGAACTAGCATAACAAACCCAATTTCTTCAATAACTAAACCCAAATCATATCGAAACCTAGACGAGGTTTAGATGCGATTGCATACAGACATAACTTGGCAACCTTCTCAACATTGCAACGAAGGAACAAGGGTTTGGGGTTCGCGTTGCACGCCCCAAACCCTTGTTCCTCTGTAAACTTTGCCAAGTCGTGTACAGAGAGACAACTGAATGAAGCCACTCATTCCTAGATCGTGGTTCGAGGAAAACTGTGGATGGGTCGATAGTGAATCAATCACAGCGGGAAGACTAATGCTGATTTCTCTTGATTTCACAGCCGCGCGCAAAACGTTAATAAACAATGCTTACATCGTCCCATCGTCCCGTTTTGTTTTTGTTTTTAGAAATCTTTACACAAGAAGGCGGCATCCAAACCTACAACAAAGATATTTTCAGATCATATGTTCAGATCGAACAATGTCCTGAAGCAGATATTTTTTTATTACGAGATCAACCTATTTCAAATAATCCATTCGAACGAGAGCATTTCCGATTCCATTATTTCTACTCCAAATTCTCTGCATGGAGCAGGATTTGGTTTGCAATTTCAGTTCTCTATTATTTTCTTAAAAAACGTCCGCAACGAGTTTTTTGCGGTCATCTAAAATTAGCGCGACTGACCCAGACTATATGCAAGCTTTTCAACATCCCTTACACCGTTATGACCCACGGGAAAGAGGTATTGGCGTCTTTACCCGATAGCGAACGTCAAGCTCTTGCCAAGGCAGATCAGATTTGGACGGTTAGTCGTTATACGCGCGATCGCACATGTTCGGTTAACCATCTTGATCCTGAACTATTCCGGCTCCTGCCTTGTGCAATTGATGGGCACATATTCACTCCTGGTGATAAATCAGAAGCCCTACTTCAACACTATGGGCTAGGCCAATCCAAGGTGCTATTAACCGTTGCTCGTTTGTGGTCCGGAGATATTTATAAGGGCGTTGATATTACGATTCGTGCATTGCCCCAAATTTTAGAGTCTTGCCCGACAGTAAAATATCTTGTCATTGGCCGAGGAGATGATCAACCTAGACTCGTTCAATTAGCTCAAGACCTCGGAGTGGGCGATCGCGTCATTTTTGCTGGATTTGTGCCAACAGAACAATTAATAAATCACTATCGTTTGGCTGATGGATATGTGATGCCATCTCAAGAAGGATTTGGAATTGTTTATCTCGAAGCAATGGCGTGCGGTGTTCCGGTGATAGCTGGTGATAACGATGGTTCATCAGATCCACTACAAGATGGGTACGTTGGTTGGCAAGTACCTCACCGTGATCCGATGGCTGTTGCTGAGGCTTGCCTGCAACTTCTCAGTGGGCAAGATGATCGCTGCCGTAGTAAATGGATTCGGGAGCAAACGCTTGCTCGATTCGGGCAAGCTGCGTTTCAACAAGCATTTGCAGGATTACTAATAGAATCATGCAAATTAACCGAATATCAGCAACAAGAACAAACTGAATCGCTCTATTCTCGCTAGTTTCCAGTATTGTTCTATGTTCTATGTATTGAGATTTAAAGAGTCCTGGTAAGTACTCTGGAAATTACGTTTATCGACACTCATCCCGATAGCAGTCTGAACCAGACTGTAAGCACAATAGAGAACGTTGTAGAACTTAATTTACGCTGTATTTAAGTGTTGGAAATTTCTGAATACTTCACGCCCAGAAGGCTCAACATCGTTTAAAAATCTAGAGTTTAAGTCGGTAACCTGGCACGGTGCAATATCAGTAGGACTGATAAGATCAAAATCCAGGAGCTTGCCGATCGCCCATGCAACTCCACTCAATCAACGCAGTTGGAGAGGTCACGATGACGGGATTGAATCAGGTCATGAGCAACAGACTTGCCTCATGGATAGTTACAAGGCTTCGGATCACACTATCTGCGATCGCCTGCATTCTGTGCTTTACCGTGCTCTTTCCATCCAGTGCTCACGCCGCCGCCCCATCCACAGCTCCAGCGTATTCTGACAGTGAAATTCAGCAGTTTGAAGCGCTCAAAACCCAAGCCTTTGAATCGACCCAGCGAGGAGACTTTGCCCAAGCCGAAGACGACTGGACACAACTGATCGATGTGTTTCCCGACAGCGCCGCCCTCTGGAGTAATCGAGGTAATGTGCGGGCAGGACAGAACAAACTCGACGCGGCGATCGCCGACTACACCCAATCCATCATCCTCGCGCCCGACGAAGCCGACCCCTATCTCAATCGCGGCGCAACCTACGAAGCTTTAGGCGAATGGGAAAAGGCGATCGCCGACTACAATCAGGTGCTCGCAAGATATCCCGAAGACGCCGCTGCCTTCAATAATCGAGGCAATGCCAAAGGCGGACAGGGAGACTGGCAAGAGGCGATCGCTGACTACACTCGCGCATCGGAGCTGAACTCAAATTTTGTTCTCCCTCAAGTGAACCGCGCCTTGGCACTCTATCAAAGTGGTGAGACAGACCGCAGCATTCAAACCCTCAAAGGCTTAGCCCGCAAATATCCTCGCTTTGCCGATGCCCGTGCGGCACTCACGGCAGCACTGTGGGATCAGGGGCAGCAGGGAGAAGCCGAAAGTAACTGGGTCGGTGCCAATGGCCTCGATCGTCGTTATCGAGATGTGGAATGGGTGGCGCAGGTGCGACGATGGCCTCCAAAACTAGTTGATGCACTAGAGCGCTTCTTGAATCTCAAAACTTAGGCGCTGTAGATAATCATCACGCGTACAACAGTTGATTTTGAGTAAGTAGATAGACATCAATAAACTCACTTTAAAAAACTGGGGAGCGCCCCAGAGGGGAGCTCCCCAGTTTTTTGAGTTTTTAGTTTAATAACGCCAAGCTGCTTATCGTCAGC
>JBCCWF010000324.1:0-7776 GCA_039194035.1 Cyanobacteria bacterium P01_E01_bin.6
AATGAATGTTCCGAGCTTTATAACTATTCGTGAAATTAGTAGCAACTTATGGATCAGCATGATTCTTCTCAGCGTCATAAAAAACTCCAGAAATAAAAGACCCATTTAGAGGTTCTGTGAAATCAAGACACTAGATGTAGCCTTACAAAAGGGTGAAAAAATCATCGAACCGACAGTATGGACTAGCTGAAAGGTCTGTTCTATGAAGGTACGAGCCAAATTCAGAATCTGGTTAAGAGGGTGTCTCAATCATTTGATGGGGTAAACCACGACAAACCAAGCAACGTTACCTGCTGCAGATCCCTCCAAGATCGAAGAGTTAGGAACTTAAAAGATTTGGTTATAAGCGCAAAAGACAACTGCTTCTGATATAGCTTGCGCTAAAGCTTCGCTATTGTCATAAGAACTTGTACATAGCAGCCTAGTAACGACGTTTCAAATATTCTCTAAAGTGCCCCATCTTGTTCCTTTGTTCGTATGAGGTTTGATTGTTGACAATGATTTCTAGCGATGGGGAAGGTTTAACCCAAAACCCTATTCAGAAATCAAATAGCGTTCCTATTGTTAATCCATGGATGGTGTAGGGTTATGGCACGTTCCAGTTCATCGTCAAGTCGCTCAACTGCCTATATCACTTCGAAAGGCGCGGGAGGAAACAGTCGTTCTTCGGCTCAATCCTCTTCAGGCAAAAATAGTAAGAGTCAAGAGTCTACTTTTGTTCCTGGAGCTTTATCAGCAAATGCTGCTAGCAGTTCTAGTGCGGATAACCAGGACGCATTGACACTGGCTCAGGTATTGGTACCTGACGATCTGAATGGAGCACTTGGAACTTCGAGTTCTTCAGCAAATTCGTCTCACTCAAGCAGTTCCAGTCGCTCCAATTCTGTTGTTGATGACCGTGGTGCTAGTAGTAGCAGTAGTTCTACTGCTACAAATTCCGATGGTGACATCAGTCGTTCTCAAGACTATGTCTTTGTGCCTGGTGGTACATCGAGTAGCAGTCGCTCGATTGCGATCGCCTCCCCCGGGACTACTCGTACCTCGGTCACTGTCAAGGTATCCACTCCCATAAATTCTTCATCTATTACAGTTGAAAAGAAAGTAACTGGAACGTCGCAGGGCGATCGCATTAAAGGTACGTCAAAACATGAGCGCTTTAGAGGGAACCGTGGCAACGATAAAATGCGGGGCCGAGGAGGAAATGACGTCATGTTCGGTGGGGCAGGAGATGACGTCGTGTCAGGAAACCAAGGAGATGACTTCCTGAAAGCGGGTAGAGGTAACGATAAAGTACTAGGTGGCAGTGGCGACGATATTCTCTTAGGTGGCAGCGGAAATGACACGCTCAGAGGTGGTGGTGGGGATGATACGCTCTTGGGAAACGGTGGTGATGATGTGCTGGTTGGGGGAAACGGTAGAGATATTTTAATTGGTGGTAACGGTGCGGATGTATTTGAGATTCAGGCTGAGACATTTGACCCATTACAAGCAGATGTGATTGCCGATTTCAGAGAGGCCACAGGGGATGTGATTAGGTTGGCGAATAATATCCAAGTAGGCGATATTCGCTTCGACGTTTTCGATACTGATGGCAATGGTCAGGCTGATTCGACCCTAATTCGATTAGCATCAGATGACACTATTCTTGCGGTGGTTTTAAATACCATAAGTGCTAGCGGAAACACAACTCTTGCTAGTGATAACTTTGTCTAAATATTGGATAGACGTGATGAAATTTCCATATAAAATCCTGAGTAAGATTTAGGAGGCTTACATTTAACGACGTCTACCTACTTAAATAACGAAAAATCGAAATCTATCAATCCATCGATAGAACAACTAAAGATGGAGAATTTCTTGGAGACGAACATGTTTATAGGATCTTCTTTCTAGTAAGTAGATGGCCATCATTAAACGTATCCCTCTAAATCCTGCGCCGCCCGCTGCGCGGGCGGCGCAGGATTTGGGGTTTTGGTTTTAATTACGTCCAGGCACTTAGTTACTGACGTCTAATGGATAAGTAGATAGGCATAAATAAACTCACGTTGAAAACCTGGGGAGCACCCCGGAGGGAGGCTCCCCAGGTTTTTTGGTTTTCAGTTTAATCATGCCGAGCTACTTACTAATGTTTGACTAATTGAATCAATCATTGACATAACTATCAGACTCGTAAACCGTTAAGTAACATTGATAGATTTGAAATTTGCAACCCTGGAACGATAATCTGGAGATTAAGGTAATTCCGTATGCTTTGCTCTGTTGGTATGGTCAATTTTTCAGGTATAGATATTGATACTGAAACAATTGTCAATTTCCTAAAGCAGGAAATTCGCCTCAAAGACTTGTGCCAGGAAATTGTCTTTCGAGATATTATTCAACAAGCAGTTCAGGAATATGAGTTAAGTGTTGATGATGATGAGATACAAGAAGAAGCAAATCGTCAACGCTATGAAAATCGCCTTGAAAGTTCTTCAGATACCTATGCATGGTTAGAGGAAGAATTAATCAAGGCTGAGGATTGGGAAATAGGAATTCAGAAACGTTTGCAATCGAAAAAGCTAGCTGATTTTCTGTTTAAAGACTCTATAAGATCCTATTTTTCTCAACACCAGGTTGAATATGAGCGAGTTATTTTGTATCACATTACGGTTCCTTATGAACTGTTGGCTCAAGAGTTATTCTATCAAATTGAAGAAGAAGAAATGAGCTTCTATGAAGCAGCTCATTTGTATGATGTAGACGAGAAACGCCGACTCTTTTGTGGGTATGAAGGCTTGGTGCATCGGTGGGATTTGGAGCCTGACGTATCTGCCCAGGTTTTCGGTGCTAATCCTAAAGAAGTGATTGGTCCGATTCAGTCTAGAGAAGGATTCAATCTTTATATGGTTGAAGAGTTTATGGCTGCAGAATTAACGGAAGAAATTGCGGAAGAAATTAATCAAAAGCTTTTCGATGAATGGCTCCTCAGGGAGTTGAACTATCGAATACATGAAAGTGACTCGCTGTCTGACACGTTAGAACTTTGAATATAACTAGATTTGATAGGCCCCGATTGTTTGGAATTTATTCTTGTTCTGTATAGAACTAAGTAGATAGACATAAATAAACTCAACGGAGAATTTCCTATGAAAAGACAGAAAGTCGTGATCAAGAAAGTTATGTCTCCAGATGGTCGCGTTGTTGCCGAGGCTCAAAGCGTTGTTTCCGATGATGGAAGTGATGATACAACGTTTCATCAAGCGGTTGATGTAGGTTACAGTTCTGACGGGGTATGGAGTCACAGTTCGAGTGTTAGTTCATCGTCATGATGCCCTAGCCATCATGTCCTAGCAGCCGGGGTATACGTTCGGAGATTGCTGCGACCATAATCGACCATATTCACGACAGAACGGTTATGCTTCATAGTGACTGCGCGATCGCACTTAACTCATAAGTACCTGAACATCATTTAAACCAAAACCCCAAATCCTGTGCCGCCCGCTGCGCGGGCGGCTCAGGATTTGTAAGGATACGTTTAATTATGGCCATCTACTTAACGGTTAAATTGATTGCTACAGCAGACATATTTCTTGCATGAAGCACCGTTGATGTTTGAAGCAATCCATTATCTTCTGGATACGGTTGAACAAGTTTTAGACACGCCATTTTTGAGCATCGGAAATTCGTCGCTAACCCTCAGTGCGATCGCCCAATTCTTACTCTCCTTATTGATTGCGCTGCTGATTGCGCTTGTGTTCAAGCGCCTTTTTTCCAATCTAATCTTGAGTCGTCTTGGATTTAAACAGGGAACACGAGAGTCCATTGCAACCATCACAGGCTACAGTCTTGGAACTGTGATTTGTCTGATGCTGTTGCAGGCTTGGGGCATCAATCTTGCATCTATCGCTGTTTTAGTCGGTAGTTTGGGGATTGGGATCGGGTTCGGATTACAAGATTTGACCCGAAATTTCACGAGCGGTATTGCCATGCTGGTGGAACAAAAGCTAAAGGTAGGTGACTTCATCGAGTGGGAGGGAGTGTCTGGTTACATTGACGAAATCTCTCTGCGTTCTACCGTCATTCGTACGATTGCCCAACGACACATCGTCATTCCCAACAGTAATCTAGTGGGGAACCAAGTCATCAACTGGACCTACAACAACACCAAGGGTTGGGTTCCCGTCTATGTCAGTGTGGCCCATGAGAGCGACCCCACGATTGTGATCGAAGCCCTGCTAGATTCGGCTTATTTGGAGGAAGCCGTTTCGTATGAATATCCACCCGAGGTGTTTTTCAGAGACTTTGGCCAAAATTCCCTAGATTTTGTGTTGTGGGTTTGGGTCGATCAAATCGATGTAAAGCATAAAATCGAGAGTTCCTTACGATTCATCATTGACCAGAATCTTCGGCAATACCGCATTCGTTTGGCGTCTCCTCGCTATGATGTCTGGCATCGCAATCCCAATGTCGTTGTACAATCTTCCATCGAAGAGTATGACCGCAACACTCAATTGCATGAAGCAACGCCAAATTTCAATGAGACCTATCCAAAACCGGTAGCCGTCAGGGATTTGCTCAGGCAAGTGTCTTACTTTGCCCAATGCAGCACCGTTGAGATGCGAAAGCTTGTGGAGATTGGCTACCGCAGACGCTTAGACACGGGTGAGGCGTTGTTCAAGGTTGGCGATCCGGGCGATGCGTTCTACATCATCTTGTCAGGTGCGGTTGGCTATTCCCTTAGTGACGACGAGGAGCTAACCATTCTTCATGCAGGGCAGTTCATTGGGGAATTTTCTCTCATGCTGGGTATTCCTCGCACTGTGACGGTCAAGGCCATTGAAGACACAACCGTATTTGCGATTAGTCCTCAGGGATTCAAGCAGATTTTGCAAAGCCAACCCCAACTCTATGATCGGATTGTTAAAGAACTTGGACAACATGAAGAAGAATTGACGCAGCAGAAGCGTCGTCTGCGCGAGTTGGGACTCATCAACAATGAGTACGACAAAAATCCAGTGGCTTGGGTTCAGAAACAATTAGAAAAATTATTTGCTCCATAGGGGTTCTGAGATGCGACCCGATATGATGAACGAGTGTTGCTTATTTTTCTAATGTGATGGCTGTTCCCCGCGTATTATGCCTTGGCGAAGTGTTGTATGATCTCATTTCAAATGAGCCTGGTGTTCCCTATGAACAGGTCACATCTTGGACAGCTTATCCCGGAGGTGCGCCTGCTAATGTTGCGTGTGCTTTGGTCAAGTTGGGCACAGCAGCAGGGTTTGTGGGTTGCATAGGCAATGATGAGCCTGGGAATAATCTTGTAACACTACTTCAAAAGATTGGGGTCGATACGGTCGGTATTCAACGGCATCTTACGGCTCCTACTCGCCAGATCTATGTTGTGCGTATAGAGACTGGCGATCGCCAGTTTGTGGGGTTTGGCGATCGCCAAACATCTGAGTTTGCGGATACTTTCTTATGTGCCGATGATCTGCCAACGCATCTCTTCGAGACGGCAGACTATCTGGTTCTAGGAACGCTGGAGATGGCATATGCTGCTACGGCTCAGGCCATTGAGCATGCCCTTGAACTAGCAACCCATCATCATGTCACCACCGTACTGGATGTGAATTGGCGTCCTATGTTTTGGCAGGATGTGGATAAGGCAAAGAACCATATTCAATCTATTCTTCACCGCTTTGATTTTCTCAAGTTGTCAGATGACGAAGCCGAATGGTTATTTGACACGACCGACCCAGGGGCGATCGCCCATCGTCTCACGACAGTTAACGGTGTGATTGTGACCGCTGGAGAGCATGGTTGCGCTTATTCCTTGTCAGGCAATCAGGGTCGTATTCCCGCATTCATTGTGGATGTAGAAGAAACAACAGGAGCCGGGGACAGTTTTCTGGCGGGGTTCTTGCATCAGCTGTGTCAGCAGGGACAAGACTGCCTCAATCAACCTGATCTCGCTCATGATGTTGTTACCTATGCCAGTGCCGTTGGTGGACTAACGGCAACGCGTCCAGGGGCGATCGCCGCTCAGCCAACTCGGGCCGAAGTCGAAGCCTTCCTCCATTTGTATCAGCAAGATTCCTGAGGAGCTAAGGACTCATGGCAACTGAAATCGAGCGTAAGTTTTTAGTAGTGAGTGATAGCTGGCGATCGCATGCGACGGGGCGGGTCTATCGTCAGGGATATATTCGGACTCAAGGGTTAACGACGGTACGCGTGCGCATTGCTGGTGATCAGGGATTTTTGACGATTAAAGGAGCGACCCAAGGAATCTCGCGTCTTGAATTTGAGTACTCGATCCCGAGACAGGATGCTGAGGAGATGCTAAATACGCTGTGCGATCGTCCACTGATCGAAAAAACACGCTACGTCTTAGAAGACAATGGCATGCGCTGGGAAATTGACGAATTTCAGGGCGATAATCAAGGACTCATCCTTGCGGAAATCGAGCTGACAGACGCTGCTCAGACTATTCATCTTCCTGACTGGCTGGGTCAAGAAGTATCCCACGATTCGCGCTATTTCAATTCCAATCTAGCGAAGCATCCTTTCACCCAGTGGTCACGATAATATTGCTTGGACTGCCGCAATTCTGTTCTTAGAAAGCCTGATGGCACAGCACTCTACATAACAATTCATCGCTGTGAACCCTTGCGGATGTGTCTCAGCAACGGAATGCATTTAGTTGCAGATTTCCAATAGCATCGGTCAAAGACATTCCTTGGCTCATTTTGTGGCGCTTATCGTCTAAGTGCCAATCATCGGCATCGGCAAGACAGCAACCCAGATGGGGCGCAAGTAGACGACCAATGGTTGTTTTTCTGAACCGGATACTCCCATTATGAGAATCATCATGCCAATCTTTCAATAGCTTTACAGTTGACTACATTGCCAACCTTCCCCCAATCGACCTTCCTCTAATTGCCTACGACGAAAGGGAAAGAGCACGTTCATCAGTCATGAGTTGCACAAATACCTCTACAGCGTGTTTCTAAGGAAAGTAAGGTTTGCAAAAAAATCGACTCAATACCCAGATAACCGAACAGTTGATGAAATGAAGATATATCAAGCAGGGATCACATTTTAGGTAGAAAGTTGCATTATATTTGGGTGAATGATTCTGAAAATAACGTTTCAAATCTTAACAACCTGCTTTAATAATATTCATACATAGAAAGCCTGGAGTGGCTCCAATGGGCACACAAAATTTTTCAAAAAAGCAAAATACAACATCACACAATAGCCTCATTCAATTTCTCCGATCCGATCTGGCAGTTTCAGAAGAGGAAATCGCCATGGCATTGAAACGGACAGATCGGGCAGATAATCGATTGCCTATGGTGCTCTGGCAATATGGGTTTATTACCTTAGAGCAGCTTGACAAAGTATTTGACTGGATGGAAGCGGCTTAGGACTGAAAATTAAACCCCAAGCATATTGAGGTCTAGACATAGCCACAATTCAGACAACTCAATGTGTCGGATTAGTGATGCTTGCTTGAACACGTATCTGACGTGCATCCTCTTTTGCTAGGGACTGTCATCCATTGCATTCCCATTGGTTCAGCGTCATTGGTTCAGCCCCTAGCTCATCGACTTAGGGCGGATGTGGTCATTAGATAGCCATAATTAAACGTATCCTTACAACTCCTGTGCCGCCCGCTGAGCGGGCGGCACAGGAGTTGTAAGGATACGTTTAATTATGGCTATCTAATGACCACATCCGCCCTAAGTCGATGAGCTAGGGGCTGAACCAATGACGCTGAACCAATGGGAATGCAAT
>JBCCWF010000325.1:0-7775 GCA_039194035.1 Cyanobacteria bacterium P01_E01_bin.6
GGGGTTGGGGGGGGTTTGTGCCCCCCAAACCCCGATTTATTCGCAAACTATCCATGCAATGGGTATTGTCGTGCTTAGTCCTACGATCACATCCCTACAGGCTTCCCATCAGATTCCATAGGTTTCACGCTGTTGCTCCACATACTCTGCAGGGCTACTCGGATCGAGCGTATCAAACTTCAGCTCCTCAATCCGCGTCACTTCTGTTGGTGCATCGGCCCCTAGCTCGATCGCCAACTCACGGGCTAAATCTGTTAAAAAGATCTCTTCACCCCCATCGTTCGTATCCAATTGTTCTGGCGTCATGTAATTCCAGCGAACCAACTGGGTTGAAATCCAAGATGAGAAACTCTTCCAGGGGTAGGGGTCAAAATAAATGCGATCAGGCTCATCTAGGGTATTGCCCTGACCATCCTCAAACTGTCCCGTCATCACCGCTTCCAGAACTTCCAGCGGTTGGTTCAGGTATTCCCGAGGGGCGATCGCCGCCGCCACCTTCTTCCGATTTTCTGGTTGATTCGCATAGGTCGCCCCATCAATAATGGCCTTGTTCAACGCACGGAATGTATTAGGATGTTCATCAATCCAGGCTTGAGAAGCAGTAAAGGCACAACAGGGATGTCCCGGCCAGAGATCCTTCGTGAGCAGATGGATAAAGCCAATGTCGTCCCACACGACTCGCTGGGTAAAGTTATCCGGCAAAATAAAGGCATCAATTTGCTCTGTCTTCATCTTGGCAATCGCATCCGGCGGAGGAAGAACCACCAGCTTCACATCCTTATCTGGATCAATGCCCCCGGTTGCCAGGTAATATCGCAGCAAAAGGTTATGGTTGGAATAATCATAGGGGATACCGATGGTCATACCCTTAAAGTCAGCAGGCCCATTGATTTGGCCGAGATACTTCTTCGCAACCGCAATACCCTGACCGTTATTATTCTCGATGCTGGCCAGTTTTACAGGAAAAGCGGTAGAACCCAGCCCTAGGGACATCGCAATCGGCATCGGAGCTAGCATGTGGGAGGCATCTAACTCCCCAGCGATCACCGCATCCCGAACGACAGACCACCCCGCGTACTTGTTCAGCTCTACATTCAGCCCATACTTGTCATAAAACCCGAGGGGCTTCGACATGATGATGGGGGAGGCGCAGGTAATAGGCAAAAAGGCAATCTTCAGATCTGTTTTTTCCAAGTCAGCCGGATCCGGTGGGGGCGCATTTCCATCGAGCTGAGCGTCTTCGCCGCCTTCAGGTTGAGAGGCACAATTCGTTAGGGTTACCAGCGCAGCACCGATCGCGACATTTTGCAGAAAACGGCGACGGGTAAAGGAACCTGAAGTACCCTGAGCATCATTGAAAAAGCGACCAGCTTGGGGGCCAAAAGCTGCTGAAAAGGCCTCATCCAATCCTCCGGCTAGGCGGATCAGATCCTGAACAAGGTGCTCTCGTTTGGGATCGTTTTGCCCAGCCATTTTAATAAATAAGGCTGTTCGTAGCTCAGCCTGACTAATGGTATCAGCCACGGCGATCGCCTCAGGCCTGTAGTACCGCATTTTGATCAGGTCATCAATCAAATCGGCAGGCTCCTGAGGCATGTCGGCCTGATACTTCCAGTGATCCTGGGTAAGATGGTAGCGACCACACACCAGACATTGGAGATCCAGATCAGCAAGATCGCCCCGTTGAGCTGCTAGATTTGCCCACTTTTGGGCTGAAACGGATGTAGATGACTGAAACATTATTTTTCTGACCTACTAGTGGTGTAATAAACAATGGGAATTCTTTATGTCTGGGAGATAAGTTAAGATTGTTACCCTATACTTCTCATATACTCATATACACTTCTCATATACTTCTCATATACTTATAAAATACGTTCCCCGGAAAACTCTCAAGCTGTAGCGTTTTATCTCTGCCAAACCCGGAATTATTAGAGCGCTCCTGCTCAAGAAAGATTGTGTTCAAGAATACGTTTCTGTATTCTTATTAGAGACGGTGGATAAAACATGAGACTGAGTAGTCATTCTCCAATTCCTTTATGGTTAACCAGAAACGGACTAAAGAAGACATTCTCAAAGCGGTCATCGGTACGGTCCACCGACAGGGGTTGATTGCAACGAGCCTCAATCAACTGTTTACCCTGAGTGGGGCTTCCTCCGGCAGTTTTTACAATTACTTTCGTTCCAAGAATGAACTAGGCCATGCTCTGATCGACTTTGAGTGGGAGCTTCTATCCTCATCCGTTCTGGAGCCTGCCCAGCAAGATTCAGATGATCCGATCGATCAGGTATTCGCTATTTTGGATCGGCTAGAAGCCAAAAACTTGGAGCAGCCTAACTGTGGGGGGTGCCTCCTGGGCAATTTGGTCGTTGATCTGGTCGAGCAAGATCCATCGTTTCGTGAGCATCTAACCCGCATTTTTGACCAGTGGGAGCAGACCATTGCTCAAGCCTTAACCCGTGCCCAAGATCGGCTTCGTCCAGGGATCCATCCGGCAACTCTAGCCGAACAGATTTTGACAATCGTGGAAGGAACCATGCTCATGGGACGATTGCGCCATGAGCCAGAGCGCATCCGACGTGGGTTTGCTAGCGCAAAGCAATTGGTTCATAGTGCGTTGATCGCATAGATATGCATCGTGAGCCCACCATTTTTTGTAGCCTACGATACTTTTTTTCTGTGCAAATATGGTCAAATAGATGGAGCGTTCCATTTGATTGGAGTTTCCCATGTCTGAAGTAGCAACTGTTAAACAAACCGTGCAGGCTCCCATTGCCCCGATTGATCGATCAAGTCTGGATAGTCTCATCGATAAAAATAAAGAAAATCTGGATGAGCAAAAGACACTTCGGGTAAAGACAGTGTGCGATCGCCGGTTTCGCAGCGTCAATTATGCACGGGATGTAGAGCCTTTCGTGATTGATGAGCCACCGGGTTTGCTAGGTGACAACACAGCACACAACCCTTCAGAAATCGTTTTAGGTGCTTTAGGATCATGCCTGGTGGTTGGGATTCAGGCAAATGCAGCGGTTCAAGGAATTTCTCTGAGTAAGTTAGAGATCTCCTTGGAAGCGGATATCAATATCACCAGTACTTGGGGAACGGGTGCCATTGAAAAACCACAGGTTGGCTTTAGCGACGTACGGATCAGTGTCGATATTGATGGGGATGCCGATCGAGAGGTCCTGGCCAAGCTCGTAGACCATGCCTACAACTGGTCACCTGTAACGAATACATTAACTCGCCCCATGCCGATGTCGATTAGTTTGGCCTGATCTCTTGGATTTTCTGAGTCCAATTTGCTTACTTAAGGTTTTGCCTGCATATAAAATCAGGATCGAATAGCTATCGTTCTAATCCTTGAGAACGTCAATAGGCAGAACCCTCGTTGTTTATTTCGTTAGGAAAGTATGAGATGACAGCCGCACGCCTCATGTCTACTACTATTGAAGCTGACCCAGAATCCTTGACCTCTTTGGCGGCCCGTGAGGAGGCGTTGTTAGCTCCTGTTCCTGCAATCCCATCCATTCGCTCGGTTGTTCAGAAGAAGCTCGCTCCAAGGGTACAGGATATTGATCGTGGAGAATATCCAGAGTCGATTATGCAGCAGCTCGGTCAAGCCGGAGCCTTTCAGCAGGCAGTATCTTCAGAGCTTGGCGGAACTGGCATTCAGTTGAAAGGCGCGATCCAGTCAATCGAGGAAGTCTCTAAGGTTTGTTTGTCCACTGGCTTTATTACCTGGTGCCAGGTGGCCTGCACCTGGTATCTCCAAAACACTCAAAATTCCGCCCTTCAGCAGGATCTGTTGCCCAAGGTTGCCCGTGGGGAGAAGCTAGCTGGAACTGGTCTGTCGAACCCAATGAAATTCTTTGCAGGGATTGAGAAACTTTCGCTGACTGCAAAGCGAGTAGATGGGGGATATATTCTCAATGGTCAATTGCCCTGGGTTTCTAACTTGGGGCCGAATCACTACTTTGGTGTTGTCGCGCGATTAGAGGGTGGAGAGGCTGAGAATGGTTCTTTTCTGATGGCGATTGTATCGGATGCCTTGGAAGGTATGATACTCAGGCGATGTGGTGAGTTTATTGCGCTGGAAGGAACTGGAACGTTTGCCTGCGTCTTCCGTAATGCCTTTGTTCCCGATGCTTGGATTTTGGCCTCTCCCTGTAACGCTTATGTTGATCAAATTCGCCCTGGATTTATCTTGACCCAGGTTGGTATGGGCTTAGGCTTGGTAGAGGGTTGCATCGCGTTGATGAAACGCTATCAACGGAAACTGGGTCATGTGAATTGTTTTCTTGACGTACAACCTGAAGATTTGGAAGCTGAGTTGCTCCAGGCTCGTTGTCATGCCTATGGACTAGCTGAGCAGCTCGACTCCAGACCTGCTAGGGTGTCTCCAGACGTATTGCGAGAAGTGGTTCAGGCTCGACTCACCGCAGGTCAAATGTCTTTGAAAGCAGCGAATGCTGCTATGCTCCATGCGGGGGCACGATCCTATGTCAAGGGTAGCCCTGAAGAACGCAAACTGCGGGAAGCTTATTTTGTGGCCATTGTGACTCCGGCGATTAAACAGCTCAAAAAGATGTTGTACACGTTGACTGCTTAATATCTCACCCAATGGAAGCTTTAGCCTAGCAGGACATTTTGCAATGGCTAGAAAACCTCTAGCTTTTTCCTCATCAGAGCCTGATGAACTTGGAATTGAAATTCAGCAGTTGGATAAACGGCATGTTCTATTGTCGATGCCAGCTCACAGCCACGAGTTTTTGCAAATTATTTACTTTGATGTAGGTGGTGGGCAGTACCAGCATGAAAACTGCATTTGGGATGTAAAACCGGGTGATTTATTTCTAACGGCTCCTTATGAAACTCATAACGCAAGTAAGCTGACAAAGGCTCACGGCTGGGTTGTTTTGTTTACAGCGGCCGCAGTTAATCTTACGGGACTAGAGTCAAGTTCCTATTTACAGTGGATAGATAGCCCCATATTTTTGCCCTTTGCCAAAGCTTCAGGTTTTGATCACAGCTATCTTCATATTGCTGAAACGGATCGTTCTCGGTGGTTGCAGCGATTTGAATCTCTCAATATAGAGCTGAGCCACAAGCCTTTTGGCTATAAAGAGATGGCGCGATCGCTCCTCACTCAACTTCTCATTGACATTGCTCGACTAGCGATTGGCACGATCGATCACTTTCCCATGCAGGTATCGCCGCTTCTCGTTGAAGTATTTGACTTTATTGAGCACCACTACAACAAGCCAATCTCTTTAGCTGATATTGCAAAAGGGATGAATCGTTCGCCATCTTATCTGTCTGCTTCCGTTCGTAAATTGACTGGACGTACCGTGTTGGAATGGATTAGAGAACGGCGTATGACTGAAGCACGCCGTCTCTTACTTGAAACCGATGACGATATCGTTCAGATTGCAGAAGCGACCGGATACCAGGAAGTGACCTATTTCATTCGTCAATTTCGTCAGTTTCACCGTGAAACACCTAAATCATGGCGGCAGGCGCATCACGGAATGTCCTAAGTAGCTGGACGTAATAAACCCAAAACCCCACATCGTGTGTCGCCCGCGCAGCGGGAGACACAAGATTTGGAAGGTTACGCTTAATTATGGCTAGCTACTTATACGATTTAGGCTGGCAGTTGAAACGATCCAAAAAATGTACAACTTGATCTAAAAAACGTTTCTTTACGCGGAGATTAGACAGCTTTAGATTAGGCTACAGTGCCCAGCTTTCTATTTATAAAGATCGTAAAATTGATGAAAATCACCGTTTTCAAATCTCCTGAACCAGCTTTGCTAGTTAACTCATTTATCATCGAAACTCAGAATGGCATTGTTGTCATTGACACTCAATTTTTGGTTTCTGAAGCGCGTAAACTAAAACAGGAAATCGAAAAACTGGGTAAGCCTCTGTTGGGAGTTGTTGTGACACACCCTCATCCTGATCACTTTAACGGAGTGGGCATATTGTGCGAAAACCTTGAGGTTCCCATTTATGCCACCCAAGCAACTCTTGATGGCATCACAGAGATCGAAGCCGGAAAACGTGAATTCTGGAAACAGACATATGGGGATGATTATCCGGACTCCACGACATTGCCCAATCGAATTGTCAGATCCAAAGAAGAATTGGTGATTGATGGCGTCAGCATGGTGATCGATGACCTGGGTGCTGGTGAGTCATCGGATATAACGGTTATTTACTTGCCCTCAGAAAAAGCTCTAATCGCTTCAGATTTGTTGTATCACAATGTTCATCCCTGGCTAGCAGAGGGCCGATCGAAGGCTTGGGTGAAACAGATTGAGTACGTTAAAAGCACCTATGTTGAAGCTGAGGTTGTCTATGCAGGACATGGATCTGAGGGCAATCTTGATACGCTCAATGAGCAAATTGAGTATATTCAATTTTTCCAAGGGCTTGTGGGCAAACACCTAAAAGCAGATAGAGAGTTGGGCGATGTTGCAAAAGCACAAATTAAGCAGACTATGCAAACTCACTATCCAGGCTACCCACTAGAATTTTTGATTGAGATGAACGCTGACGCAGTTTCTAAGGAATTAGTGAGCTAATAGTGCGATCGCAGCGAATTAGTATAACCGTGATTAATCCTGGCAATGTTGGCACACTTGAAGTTCTGGCTGATCTGACAGCAAGTCATCTAAAGAGCATCGAGGCAATTCCGCTAGCCGATCTTTTGAGCATTATTGATTGCGTTCTCGCATTATCACGAGCTAGCTGTATTAAAGAGATCGATGTACCTGCAATAAGGTAAAAAACAAATTAATCATGCCTGAAGGTGGGATACCAAAAGTGATTGTGCTTCAAAGAAGTGTGGGTTTGCTTCCTTCAACGTAGTATTCTGCTGCTAAATAGATAGCATTAACTCTGGTGCCGTGTGAGCAATGCCTCGACCAGGCATTGTGCTGTTTTCAATCGTTCAGGATCATCAGACTGCGCCACCCAAGCTGCTAACTCATTCAGCGAACCATTGACTAAGTGAGCAAACCCTTCTGCATCGATGGTGTTTAGCCGACCTTCTGCAACAGCTATTTGAATTGACTCACGGAGTAAACCAAAGCCAGGTTGATCGATTTTGGCCAGGTCGTCTGCTGCTAAAACGGCTGGAGCCTCAATAAATACTAAACGTCGTAGTTTCTCCTGCTGAGTAACTTCTAGAAATGCTTGGCAGCCAATGATTAACTGCTGCCAATTGTCATCGAGTGGTTGGACTTTAGCTTGAATATAAGCTGTAATCTCACCATAGGCTTCCACAATGACAGCCCTAAAAACTCCAAGCTTATCCTTGAATTGGTGATATAAAGCTCCTCGGGTAATTCCCAATTCACTGATGATTTCCTCGGTTCCTGTAGCCGCATACCCCTGGGTCTCAAATAAGTGACGCGCCCGCTCAAGAATGGCACGGCGGGTGCGGCGAGTTTGTTCAGTCTTGGTTAGCTTGGCAGACATCGTCACTCGCTCGCTCACTCGAATCAAACATTTAGACAGTATGTATCTTGACAAGGATGGGAATTTTCCTGTACTTGAGATACATACAGATTGTATCTTTTATAGAGGTTTTCCTCAAAGGAACTCTAATGTTAGCCGCTCTAAGTACTCGACAAGCCACCTCTGCCGATGTTCCATTCCTCGCTCGAATTGAGTATGAAGCCTCATTGCCACCCTTGAATCAACACTTTGCGATCGCCTATTAGCCGTATCTCGTACAGCCGCTCCAATCGGTGAGTGGGTGCAGGCA
>JBCCWF010000326.1:0-7737 GCA_039194035.1 Cyanobacteria bacterium P01_E01_bin.6
CAGGTACTTATCTACTGAGTCCGACAATCCTTATAAATAGATTTCAGGATTTTACCGCGCTGCTCACGTCTACTCTGCTTGATGCAGGAAGTCGTAATAAACGACAACGGTGTAATAAAATATGACTCGAAATATGCTTAGTTCAGATTTCGTTAAGTGAACAAAAGACGTTTCGAAAAGTCTTAATGTTCCCAATTCATGAAAGATTCATCGACCTTTATTGAGGTCTTATAAACTATCCTACACATTGGATGAATTTAAAAAGAAGCAACTTTGTCATCCGTGCATATACGCATATCGAATTTTATGTCCTCAGATGCTGCGAAATCCCTTGTGGTGCATAGCTTAAGCTCATTTTTATGTCTGTAGAAGCAGCAAATGATCACCAATATTTCCGTAGTTTCAACATCGAATTTGTTGCTTAAAACGCCGTATACCTCTAGGTAGGGAATCTAGGAGTGCATTGAATCCAGCAACCTGATGAAAGCAACATGGCGTTTGCCAAATGTAGGCTCCATTTTTGAGTCATCGATTTCATGTCATCAGGAAGCATATTCGTTATATCTGAGAACGAGGAAATTAATGAACGGGCACTCTTCTGAAAAACGCCGCGTTGCTCGAAGCAACGGCAACCTGACGTTAAAGCGGTTCAAGACTCTATCCGTACGTCCCTATTCGAAATTTAGTTATTCATCCAATTTTAAACGCTCTTACTTGTCCAAAAGTAAAGCTAAATCTTCTATCAAACTTCTTGCCTCTGCATTGTTGCAAGAGAAGCAGGATCTGAATGCGGAGCTTCGGCAGCAAGCTCTTCGTGAGGCACGGAGTGGAAATCACCAGAACGCAATTGCGCTCTTTAATGAACTTGTGACGCGTGATCCATCGAATGCGTCGCATTACAACAATCGAGGTCTTGTCTATTTTCAGATGTCTGAGCTTGATCAGGCGATCGCCGACTATAACACAGCGATTAACTTAAATCCCTCGCTGGACAGTGCTTACAATAATCGAGCCAATTACTATGCATGTAAAGGCCAGCTCTTGTCAGCCATCCTCGATTATGACGTTGCAATTAATCTAAATCCTGGCAATGTTCGCGCTTGGATTAACCAAGGCATTACCTTCCGTGAGCTACACATGTTTGAACGGTCTGTCGAGTGTTTTGACACGGCACTCAACTTCCAGCAGATTGAAGGAAACATCTATGCTGAGCGTGGCCGCACATATCACCTATGGGGCGACTGGAATATGGCGATCGCCGACTACAATCGTGCCACTGTTCTAATCCCGTTTTCTGCGGATGCCTTGTTGAGTTCAGCTGGACGACTACGATTGCAGGTAGAACTGTGGATTGATGATTTATTGAATCCGCTTGATCCCGATTCCTGTGAATAATCGTCACGACCATCCCACAACGACAAGATAGAGTCCCCTTTATTCCCCTTTATATAGATGAATGGTTCGCAGGTGATGCCTGCGAACCATTCATCTATATGAGTATCTAGAATATAAGTCTCTGCAATCTCACAACGAACTTCTCGTCCACGGCTAAGCACAACGTCTCCAATAGATTGCGATGAACCTCAGCAGGTTCTTCTTACGAAATACTCTGCCATCGTCTTCAAGATGAAGATAGAACCGTCAAAACAAGTCACAACCGTGCGTAAATTCTCCTATGATCTGCCAGACAGAACCAGTACGCAATCGTTGTGATTACGGAAGATTTCCAAGACTTGCCCCTCTAATGTGAGGTGTTGCTATCTTCCTAGTTTCCTAAATTGTTTGATTCCTTTGATGATGTGCAGCGATCGCCTAGCGATCGTATCCAAGCCATTTTCCCTTGGCTTCATCTCTGCATACTAATCGCTGGGTTTATCGGCATCGGTTGGCTACTGGCAGCCTTCCATGTCCCGTGGTTCATTTGGCTCATCACCCTCTTCCTGATTGTCTATCTAGGAATCACCGGTGTTGACGGCATTGCATTAGGCAGTGCTTGGGTGGTCAGTTTTGTTTCAGCGGGAGCTGTGATTAAGGCATGGCCAATCGTCTGGGGTAGCGATATTCCCCATAAGGCAGCCAAACTGTGGGCGGCGGTTCTCCTTCTCTGTTGGGTAGGAGCGATCGCCCTCATCACCTTACTTGCAACCGCATCATCTCCAATGCAGGTTGTGCTTAGTGCCATAGGCATCAAGAAACAAAGTCCACAATCGATCCTGATCACTCTTGTATGGATAGCATTGGGCATCGGTTGGATAATTTATAGGCAACAGCATCCCAACACATAAGTAGATAGGCATAAATAAACTCCCTTTAAAATCCTGGGGCGCGCCCCGCCGGGGCGCTCCCCAGGATTTTGTTTTTTTAGCTTAATAACGCCAAGCTCCTTAGACGAGAAGAGCAGCGAAATTAGCGTAACGTTTGCTTCCCGTTTTAGATCCTGATCTGATTACAAAAATCCTTCATCGTAACCATTGCATAATCGTTTAATGACCTCACCCTCTGATTCTCGAACGATGCGCACCCAACCTTTAGCTGAACGGCGGAATAGCACATCCGATCGAGTATTGCCCTATGGAAAACGAACTGCCAGCGATTACATTGACATGATGGAGGCAGGTGTAAAAGATAGTTTGACACCTAAACAATTAGAAGCAGTTCATATGGTGGTGACATCAGCGTTGCCAAAACCAGCGCCCAAGATTGTCGATTTGCGGTTTGGTATTGACCTGCTCATATCCCGTTTCTACGTTGTTATATTTGTTGGAAAAGATCAGCGCCAACGTCGCCGGGGTTATCTTCCATCTCCCCTTACTCGTCTTAGCAATATGATTGTGGCGATGACCTTACTGATCAGCATCAATGTATTGATTAGCTTGGGTATCTTTTTACTCGCCTACTTAGCAAAGTCAGCAGTCGGCATCGATCTCTTTCCTGATAGTCATCTCAGCGATCAGATGCAGAAATTTTAATCCCTGCTCTGATGCAGAATCAGGACTACAACATTAAGCCAGGAAAAATTTAACGGGATTGTGGAACGTAGAGTACCCAGCAACCCCAGCCTAAACGACAAAACAGATTTCGAAGAATATGTAAAACATTATTTTGATGCATTGGCGTTGAGCGGAATCTCGCATGACTCCAGTGAAGTTAATAGTGAAACTCCCTTGCGATACATCTTACGCACTCTATTTATGAATATTATGAATACAAAATCGTTTTTTTCTCTCTCCTCATGGTTTAAGATTTCACTCCTTTTGGGTGTGCTTATAGCCATGCCCCATCCTGCACAAGGACAGACCATTCAAAATATTGATGACTCACCAAATGACGAGTTTAACGATCGCGCAATAGTTGAACCGGGAGTCAGTCGAATTTTTGGACAGCTTACCCCTGCTGATTTACCCGAACCTGTTTACACAACGAACGCGACGTTCAACCCAGGTGACGTGAATACCTTTACCATTCCCAACCTTCCGGCATCTGAACCCTTTTTAGCGTGGGTTGATCATGACGGTGCTGAGATCGACACTATCATGGGCCAGTTTGATGATGCCGGAGAAATGATCAATTTTGATGACGACGGTAGTCCGGCAGGTGCCTTAGCTCCTGCTATTCGGGGAGTTGTGCCCAGCAGCGGAATGATTGAACTGCAGGTAACAGAGTTTGGAGACAATGACTTTGATGGAACGTTAGATTTTGTAGATGAATATTGCTGTGAAGACTGCACTCCTCCAGATGACTCGGCAGAATACTACAGAGAAGTTTGCTCCGAAGAAAATGTTTCAGGATCTTCCTATGGAACTGGAGACTACACACTCTCAGTATTGATTGGCGACGTCGAAGTGAATGGTGATGTTGACTTTTTTACGCTCAGTGGCATGCCCCCAGGACATGCATTTGTGGTTTCGGAATCTCTCTCCGAGGTTGGCATCAGAATGCAGTGGCTAGCGCGTGATGGCTCTGTGATTAGTAACAGCAGTTATTCCGAGACAAATAATCGAGAACAGATTGGTGGTCTTGTTCCTGCCAATGGCGAAGTTCATGTTGTTGTTCGTGGATATGCTGGTTACGGATATTGGGGCAATGAAGATTATTTGCTTCAAGTTGAGACTCGGGATGTTGGTGAAGAGTAAATTTTCATAGAAAACTAAGGCACGAAATGGACAGTCCTGGTTCAGGACTGTCCATTTCGTGCCTTAGCTTTTTTCTCTGGCTTTCGGCCTCTGGATATGCGTCTCTGGGTTGTTGAGTTCTATTGAGTCTACATCAAAGAAAAAATAGTTCATATATACTATTATTGATCACATTAAACCCTACATGTAATCAAATATCCTTTCCTTGACTTTCATAGCCCCAAGGAGGCCATGAATATGACTGAATTCAAAGAATATGCCCCAGGAACGTTTTGTTGGGTTGACCTGGCAACAACGAATGCCGAAGCAGCTAAGACTTTCTACACGTCATTATTTGGATGGAGTGCCACAGATGTACCGGCAGGGGATGCAGGTACGTATACGATGCTGGAAAAAGATGGCAAGAACGTTTGCGCACTCTACCAGATGAACGCAGCCATGCATCAACCAGGAACCCCACCTCATTGGTTGAGCTATGTGTCTGTGCCAGATATTGATACTAGCGCAGCACAGGTTAAAACCCTTGGTGGCAGCGTTTTACAAGAACCGTGTGACGTGATGGAATCGGGGCACATGAGTCTGATTCAAGATCCCACAGGCGCTATCTTTGCGCTATGGCAACCCAAGGAGCATATCGGCGCTCAACTTGTAAATGAACCGTCAACCTTCTGCTGGAACGAGCTTCACACAACAAATGTAACTGCTGCAAAGACTTTCTATGCGGGACTATTTGGCTGGACGATAGATAAAAGCACTAATGCTGTCGGTGGAGATTATTTCAGTTTTCAGCAAGGCGATCGCCCGATGGGTGGAATGATGGAAATTCAAGCAGAGTGGGGTGAGGTTCCACCAAACTGGGTCGTGTATTTCGCAGTTGAGCATTGTGATGCGACGATTGAACAAGCCAAAACACTTGGCGCAGCAGTCGAAATGGCACCGATGGATATTAAAGATGTTGGGCGTTTTGCAATTCTCAAAGATCCTCAAGGTGCTTACTTCACGGTGATTCAGATGAATGAAGCTATGGATTAGCACCACCTAGCAAGATATTCGTAAAGTACTTGGACGTAATAAAACCAAAATCCCAAATCCTGTGCCGCCCGCTGCGCAGGCGGCACAGGATTTGGGAAGGTACGTTTAATGATGGCTAGCTACTTATTAATCATTAAACTCCACCAGATAGATTACACTGCCATCTATCCGGTGGGGTTTAGATTATCTTAGCGTCAGGAAGAGATGGCTGATGATAGATTTAACGATGTGCTATTGGCGATCGCCCTAACTAGACATTGACAGACCTAGCTTATATTTGCGATGATTATAGACCGATATGTAAATGCTCAGATCAGGTGAAAAGGCTGATTGAGTCAAGCATCTGTTACGGATGTTTCGACTCCTCGTCTACCTGTATGGCGCTAGGAGATTACGCTTTATGGCATACGCAATTGTCGAGACGAGTGGCACACAGCTTCGGGTTGAGCCAGGTCGATTTTATGACGTGAATAGACTTCATGTCGAAGAAGATGAGTCTATTACTCTAGACAAGGTTTTGTTCGTTGAGAATGATGGTGACTTCACCATTGGTCAGCCATTTGTTGAAGGTGCAACCGTCGAAGCAACTGTTCAGCGGCATCTCCGTGGTCGCAAGATTATTGTCTACAAGATGCAGCCCAAGAAAAAGACTCGTAAGAAGCGAGGGCACCGTCAAGAGTTGACTCGGGTCATGGTTACCGGCATCAACTTTAATGGAACGTTGTTGACTGATTCCACTGCTTTTGGAAGCACACAGTCATCTGCTGTACCGCAAGAGGAAGCGCAAGTTGCTCTCTCATCTGAGGCAGATGTTGATACGGCTGAGAGTGACGCAAACGCTGATTCTTAGGTTAACTACTTCGGTAACGACAAGAAATCAGAATAGCCTACTGAAATCGTTAGCAGATCTGAAGCTACGAACGCTAGACTCATTTATATAGAGACAGGAAGATACAAGCATGGCTCATAAGAAAGGAACAGGTAGTACCCGAAACGGTCGCGATTCTAATTCAAAGCGCCTTGGCGTGAAGCGATATGGTGGACAGGTTGTGCGTGCAGGTAACATTCTTGTTCGCCAACGCGGAACCAAGATTCATCCCGGCTCTAATGTTGGCCGAGGAAGCGATGACACACTGTTTTCGCTCGTTGATGGCATTGTTACCTTTGAGCGCAAAGGAAAGAGTCAAAAGAAAGTTAGCGTTTACCCGGCCGCTGTTGAAGCATAAGCTGGTTGATATTTGTCATCAATAGGGTTTAAGACAAGAGCCTTGTGCCCATAGTGGTACAAGGCTCTTGTTATGTCGTGCATCAAACTGTGAATATCTCCCTGATTTAATGGATTGAGATGGGACTTATACCTTAAGCGGGGAAGAATTTAACGCAACTCTGGGGCGCGGAGCACCCCAGAGTTGCGCCTCAAAATATAAGCCTAAGATGGTAGGTCGCTCGGCATTATTAAACTGAAAACCTAAAAACCTGGGGAGCGCCCCGGAGGGGAACTCCCCAGGTTTTTAAAGCGAGTTTATTTATGCCTATCTGCTTAGGTATTTTTTAAATGGATGGAGATAGTTGGGCCAGAAGAAATAACCCAACTATTGATAACTGAAAACTAGAAAGTTGTAGACGTTGGTCTCACATAGAGTCAGTATGGCTGGACATAGTAAATGGGCCAATATTAAACGGCAGAAGGCACGGGTCGATGCAGTGAAAGGGAAAACCTTCGCAAAAATTTCCCGCCAGATTATTGTTGCTGCTCGGAGTGGGGTTCCTGATCCAGAAGGGAATTTTCAGCTGCGGACGGCCATCGAGAAGGCAAAAGCAGCAGGCATCCCAAACGATAATATTGATCGGGCGATCGCCAAAGGTGCTGGCACCCTAGATTCTGCCAATGCTTTAGAAGATATTCGATATGAAGGATATGGCCCCGGTGGAGTTGCCATACTCATCGAAGCGCTTACCGACAACCGCAATCGAACCGCAGCTGATCTAAGAGCTGCATTTAGCAAACATGGTGGGAACCTGGGTGAAACGGGTTGTGTTAGCTGGATGTTTGAGCAGAAAGGAGTTGTGACTCTCCAGGGAACCATTGATGAAGATGCGCTGTTGGAAGCATCGGTTGAGGCTGGAGCTGAGTCCTATGAACTCCTGGACAATGCAGAAGAAGAAGAAGAAGAAGGGGCTGAAGTGTTCACAACCATCACTCAACTGGAAGCACTTGCTGACAGCCTCAAACTCGAAGGCTATACGATCAGCCAATCAGAACTACGCTGGATTCCGAACAATACGATCGACATCGCAGACCCAGACCAAGCAAAAACATTGCTCAAGTTAATGGATGCTCTAGAAGATTTGGATGATGTTCAGAGCGTGACTGCAAACTTCGATATGGCCGATGATATACTAGCGGCCAACATCTTTTAGCTTAGGGACTTGCTAGAAAATAAAATACCAATATGAGGGGCGGGGGGGGGGGGCCCCCCCCCCCCCGAGTGGTGGCAGTTTTTTTTTTTTTGGGTGCGGAGTGTTTGACCACGCTGGAAGGACCCAAAAGATGGACAACCGAACACTGAAA
>JBCCWF010000327.1:0-7720 GCA_039194035.1 Cyanobacteria bacterium P01_E01_bin.6
GCACAGGGTTTGGAAGGATGCGTTTAATTATGGCTAGCTACTTATTTGCTATCGTGTCTTTGCTGAAGGCTCTTGGTGGCTTCAATAAATCTTTAACAATTCTTGTTGCATGCTTACTTGAAAAACACCACGAGGCCGATTGACACTGCCATAATTACGTAGAGTAGGGATTATTAGCTCTGATGCAATGCTTATTTGAGTTGTGTTGCTAGTTTAAAACGAAAAACTTTATCTCGGTCATAGGGAGTTGTGTATGAGAAACCCTGTAATTGCAATCGGACTTGATTCCGCAGATCCAGTTTTGGTCAAGCAATGGATGGCTGAGGGGCATTTGCCCAATCTGAAGAAGCTCATGGAACAAGGTTCTTATGGGTATGTAAGGAATACAGTAAACCACGCTGAAGGTCCAACCGATACGTGTTCTACAGAGCGTCTTTGGTCCATGATGTGGTCAGGCTGCTTCCCTGATAAAACAGGGTTTTGGGATACATCCAAGTTCTATCCTCATGACTATAGTATTAGCCGTGATGAAGAAGAAGTCGGATGTGATTTTTCAGAATACCCACCTTTCTATGCATACCTTGATGATGAATGCCGAGTTGCTGCGTTCGATCTGCCTGCAACTGGTTTGTCTGACCGCGTCAACGGTAAGCAAATTTTAGGTTGGGGAGGGCATTATCCGTTTACTCCTAGCGACTCGCTGCCACCTCAAGCATTGCCTGACATTATCAAACGCTATGGTGAGAATGAGGTTTTGGAAAATGATCACGGGTTTTGGTCTAATCCCAAATATGCTGAATGGCTTTATGGCGCATTAAAGGAGAGTGTCAAGACGCGTACAACAATTTGTCGTGACATGTTGAAGGAAGAGGACTGGGATTTATTCTTAGCTGCTTTTCCGGAAACCCATAGTGGTGGGCATGATTTGCTACATGTGAGTTTGCCTGATCATCCAGTCTATTCAACGTATAAGAATCAAGTTGCTCCTGATTTTGTGCCAACCCGAGATATTTATGAAGCGGTTGATAAAGGGGTCGGAGAAATTCTTGCGGATGCTCCAGACAATGCTTATGTTTTCTGCTTCTCAATTCATGGGATGGGTAATAACGTTACTGATGTGCTGAGCATGGTGATGCTACCCGAGATTTTGTATCGCTTTAATTTCCCAGGGAAAGTGGCGATCGCCCCAGGAAATGTTGGAGAAGAACCAGGACCAGTCATCACTCGACCCATTCGTAACTCCTGGCAGGGAGAAGTTTGGAGTCTTCAGCATGAGCCAAATCCAGTGCGTCGTTTTATTCGCACGTGGACGCCGAGAAGATTTTTGGAGCCAGAACTGAACGGCATTACCTCCCCTTGGATCCTTGAAAGCGAAGGTGTAAATCCAGGGTGGATGCCTGCGATGTGGTACTGTCGTCGCTGGCCCGAAATGCGAGCATTTGCGCTTCCAGCCTTCGCAGACGGTCATATTCGTATCAACTTGAAGGGACGCGAGCGTGATGGTGTGGTGTTGCCTGAAGAGTACGATGCATTATGTGATGAGCTGACCCAACTTCTCTATGGGCTGACGGATGGTCGTACCGGAGAAACAATCGTCGAGCGTGTTGTTCGAACTCGCCGATATCCTACTGAGGATCAGGACAGAGATCGATTGCCAGGGCCGGACTTGATTGTGTTGTGGAAAAAGAACTATCCAACAGATGTCGTTGATAGTCCAGATTTAGGGCGGGTTGGCCCTGTTCCATACCCCCGTCCTGGTGGACATCGTGGCAACGGTTTTCTCATGGTAAAAGGACCTGGTATTGAGCCTGGTTCGACGACACCAGATGCACAAGGTATTGATATTGGGCCAACGATTTTAACGTTGATGGGGGCTCAAGTGCCTGAACATCTCGATGGACGCGTGTTGACCGATATTACTGATGCCAAGTCAATGGTTGAGGCTTAGTTTGGGATAACTTTTTGCAGCGTTGGAAGAGATTTGGCGCAGCCAAGTCTTCCAACGCTGCCGTCCATTTTCTCTCAGCTTTGACTGAACGAGGGTATTATTTTGTTTTGTTGAAGCGGTGTGATCTTAGCTGCGGCAACGCTTAACGTATTTGTCATGAAATCAATGATTAAGCTTTTCATCCGCCGAATGGTTTCTCCATGGCAACGCTTGGGAAAAGCAGGTATTGCTGCCACCTTAATTGGCTTATTGATGGTTTTATTGTTTTTGTACAAGGGTGGAAAAGCGGCGTATGCTTCTTATCAGGCTCATATGGGTAGGCTACCCGATCAAGTACATCTTTCTTGGGTAGAAGATCCTACTACCACAATGACAATGATGTGGCACACCTATCGAGACGAGACACCATCCCTCGCCCAATACAGGCGCTTAGGTGATGAGGAGTGGCTCATGGAAGTAGGAATGCCACAGCCTGTTGTAACAGAAGGAGTCGTCCATAAAGCTACGATACGTAATCTTATTCCTGATTCAACATATGAGTATCGCTTGAAAGGGGATTACTATGGTCACAATTGGAGTGAGACCTTTCAGTTTCGAACAGCTCCGGAAGAGATTGAGCAATTTGATGTGATTTATGTTGCTGATACAGGCTTGGTGGGAAGGCAAGATGGGCTTGCAACAGGTACTCAGGGGGTTGTTGAGGCGATCGCAGAGCTCAGCCCGGCTTTAATTTTAGCCGGTGGTGACTATGCGTATTACAACACCGATAAGCGATATCTTTCACTGCCCCGATCAATTGATGCTTGGTTTAATCAAATGATGCCTGTCGCCACTATGGCACCTATGATGCCAACCTATGGTAACCATGAGGCACTCCTTCAGGAAAACTATGGCGTATGGGTTGATCGCTTTGCTACGCCAGAAGGGTTTGATTATAAGCGAAATTATTCATTTGATATCGACGACGTACACTTTATCTCTCTGTTTGCCATTTACGAGGAGCAAGGATTAAATTCTGAGATACTCGACTGGCTCGAAGAAGATATTGTGAGTGCTCAAGAATCAGGCAAGCGGTGGATAATTCCCTATATGCATGTGTCTGCATTTGCTGAAGGAGAAAGTCACCCGTCTAATTTGGCATTGCGCGAGCAATTAGGGCCATTGTTTGAGCGTTCAGGTATCAAGGTCGTTTTATCCTCTCATGATCAAGCCTATGAACGTACGTACCCTCTTGTGGATGTGCCAGAGAAAAATCAGCCTACATCAACCAACCTGTCTTGCTATGGTGTCGATGATGGTGTCACTTGGTTGAAATCGAGTCCTGGCGGCAAAAAGAGTAATAAAAGTAATAACTTTTCGATTTTCCGTCAACCGCCATCACCTTGGGTAGCAGTGCGAGATAACACAATGCATGTTTTTACTCGACTGCGGTTTATTGGTTCTGAGGTTCTTGAAGTCGAAACATTTGCTCTTGCAGACGACGATAGCCAGCCTATCGTGTTGGATACTTTTTCGTACACGTTTGGGGAGTGTGACGCTGCTTCATAGATCAAGTTGGGTTGATAATAAGTCATCCAGACTGAATGTGTATAAAACTTTTTATGGGGAAATATTACGGATAAACGTATGACTATGACTGAGTTATCGAAAGAATCTGATTCTAGTGAGGCTCCGGTTGTTTCAGTGATTATGCCTGCCTACAACACAGCAGACTACATTGCTGATGCTATTAAGTCAGCCTTGAATCAAACCATCCAAAATATTGAGGTAATTGTGGTGGATGATGCATCGTCTGATGCGACCGCTGATGTTGCTGAAAGCTTAGGTGATCCTAGGGTTAAGGTGATTCGACTGCCAGAGAATGGAGGGGCTGCAGTTGCTCGAAATCGTGCTCTTGATGAAGCACAGGGAGTTTGGGTAGCGGTCTTAGATTCCGATGATTGGTATGCTGCTGATCGGCTGGAAGCTCTTCTTCAAATTGCCGAAGAGTATAGTGCTGATATGGTTGCAGACGATTTGTATTATACAGAAGGTAAGGACGCTCAACCCTGGACGACTCATACTGAGCGCAGTGGAGAGCGGATTACCGATATCCTTGTTGTTGATCCTGTTGTATATGTACGGAAGGATGTACCTGAACAGAAGGGACTGCATCTAGGCTTTTCTAAGCCCTTGATGAAGCGTCAATTCTTGAATGATCATGGGATCCGATATGAAAATGAAATTCGCTTAGGGCAAGACTTTTTTATCTATTTACGTGCATTAGCCCATGGTGCGCGGTTTATTTTTTATCCTAAACCGTATTATTTTTATCGCTATCGTGCGAGACCAGGTTCCCTAGTGATGAAGAGTCAGCTATCTCGATTAGAACAATCTTGCTGGGGAATCCAGCGATTTTTAAAACGTAACGCTGTTCAATCAAAGCCAGAACTTGTACAAGCATTGCAATATAAACTCAACGTTTGTCGTCGGTTGCGGGCATATTATCGGGTAGTAGAGCCACTAAAGCAAAGAGCGATACTGAAGGCATTATGGGCTATGGTATGTAACCCATACTTTTTTATCCGGTTTCTAGTGCAGTTTCCGAGAATTATGGTTGATCGACTTGACCATGCATTTATTAGGCCTCACTTAACATCAAAAGGAAAATCTCACGTTGTCAGCTAGGGTGTGTCATCAATTAATCACAGAAAGCCTTAAGGGTAAGCATTTCCGTGCCCGCCTCACAAAACAATCAGGGGCTGAACCTGTTATTTTGGAAGCGAGCTGGAATTTAATTGGTGACAATCCCCAGAAATGGTTAGATGGATGTGCCAGATAATTAAGAGTATGGGTTGGTCTGTGAAATCTTAAGTGATACAGAATGATCAAGAAATCAAGCGGATTTTGGTTGTTGAACGATGAAAAAGATGCAATAGAATCACGGGATATAGCGCTTAAGGGCTGACTAACCCACTAGTTTCAAGGAGGTGCCGATGGATGTGCTTATGGAAAATAATGTCTCTATGCATGAGCCAAAACAGATAAATTGCAACCCCATTTTTATTTTGGGGGTGATGCCTCGCAGTGGAACTAATTTTGTCTATAATCTTCTCTGCTTGCATGCCCATTGCGAAGGTGTGGGTGTTCGCGACATGCCGGAAGATTCTCTGCTCTACAATGCTGATTTGTTAGCCCGATATGTTAGCAATGTGTCAAGTTTTTGGTGCCGTCATGGTCTTCGGGGCAAGGATGATCCAACCAGACAGAAAAATAATCTTGAGTTAAAAGATAAGTTATTCGAAAGTTTAGGAAGTGGACTGCTGGAGTATCTAAATCACTTGAATCACAATATTGGTGCGAAGCCACTTGTGACCAAGACACCCTTTGTCCGTAACCTAAAGTATTTTTATCAGCTATTTCCTACGGCTCGTTTAATTATTTTGATGCGGGATGGCCGTGCGGTTGTTGAGTCCAACTATAAGTCGTTTGGCATGAGCTATGAGGTTGGTATGCATCGTTGGACTGCTGCTGCTCAAGAAATCATTGAATTTGATCAAACGTATCGTGACTCTGAGCATCAATATCTCATTGTGAAATATGAGGATATCTTAGATGACTTGGAATCTGAAATGAGACGTGTGTTGGCGTTTCTAGAACTTGATCCTGAGGCTTATGATTTTGAAACAGCAGTGAATTTACCAATTTTCGGTTCCTCAGAAGAATTTGCTAAAGCCAGAGCAGCAAATGTAGATGATCCGGGCGAAGTTGGTTGGAAAATTGTTCAAAAGGAAAAGCGGTTTAACCCCAAGTCTCGTTGGAGTCATTGGTCATCAATGCTGCATTGCCGATTCCAATGGCTATCGGCTAGCTGTATGGAAACCCTTGGCTATGATATGTCTGAGCAGGTCAGCCCTTCTCTAGTGACTATGTTATGGAATAGGTTCCTAGATTGGAAATGGCAGCTAGTTACAGGAGTCATGAAGAAGGGGCAGGATATTGAGCGACTGCTACATGCTCTGTATCTAGTGCGTCGTCGGTATAAAGACTTGCGCATGGAGGAGAGAAGTAATTCGTATTGGCTTGGATAGATGTGTGTATTGATTTTATTTATACGGATATTTTATGAAGGCTGGTAAGTCAAATTTCTCTCCGAGACATATCATCAATAAGCTACGAAAGCCTGGCATGGTTTCGACGCTTGTTCGGGGATCTGGAATTGTATTTATTAGTCAAGGCATTGGAGCTGGTTTAGGATTTATTCTCCAGGTTTGTTTAGCTCGCTGGATGGGGGCCTCAGAATATGGCTTCTATACATATGTGATGGCGTGGGCTATTTTAGGTGGTATGCTAACTGCCCTTGGATTTGGCCCTGGATTACTTCGATTCGTTCCAGAATATAAAACACGTAAGGATGACTCTCGACTCAAAGGTGTTTTACAGGGAAGCTTGGGAGTGGCGATCGCGACTGGCGTTTCAGTGGCTTCTATTGCTTCATTAGTTATTTGGTGGCTGTCGACCCAGCGTGATATAGACCATATGACAGCCATTATTTTTGGTTTCTGGGTGGTTCCTTTTTTGACCGTGAATACCTTAAGCATGAATATGCTTCGGGGTATTCGAAAAATGACAGCCGCGTATGTCCCCTCTCAAATTTTCCGCCCGGCTGTCATTTTATTAGTGGCTTTCGTCGTTTTTGCTTCTCAGGGGTATCAATCTTTAAATAGTGCTTCTGTTCTCGCGGCAACTATTGTGGCGCTCATTGTGGTGGAGTTGTTTGCCGGATGGCAAATTCATAAACATTTGCCAATTGGAGATTCTTCTGTCAAAGCAACCTATGAGATTCGAGGATGGCTGCGTGTTTCACTGCCACTTTTGCTCATTGGTGGATTTGTCAAGATCATTAAACAAACCGATGTGTTGATGATTGGATTGTTTTTAACCTCTGCAGATGTCGGTTTTTACAACGCTGCGGTTAAGACAGCCAATTTGGCTAGTTTTGCCTTGTCTTCAGTTAACGGCATCGCTGCTCCTATGATTGCTTCGACCTATGTAGAAGATGATCCGGTAAAACTGCAAAAGCTAATGACACGAATCACGCAGTTAGTGCTGATTCCAGCGTCTCTTATGACGATTGGTGTGATTCTTTTATCCGGGTCGATCTTGGGAACATTTGGAGAGGAATTTCTTCAAGCACAAGGGGTGCTCATTGTGTTGGCGATCGCTCAGTTTATTCGAGCCACAACTGGGCCAGTAGGGCACTTGCTAGAGTTGACGGGGCATCAGGATGAGAGTGCACGTGTACGAGCAATTAGTGCATTCCTTAACATTGTCCTTAATCTCATTGGCATTCATTTATTTGGTATCGTTGGGGCTGCTATTGCGACGGCCCTGTCAATTGTGTTTGAAAAGGTTTGGATTGATTTGTTGGTTAAGAAATACATTAAAGTAAATGGCTCATTATTCTCTCAAATTAAAGCCGTATGGATGAATAGAAAATAATTACATGTCGAGTCGTAAGTCTAACAGCCTTGGTGGTGCAGAAAACTTTAGATCTGACTGTAGCCGTTGCCCAGCAGGCCATTGAAGTGACAGAAAGGGGATTAGATGAGATGCTTCATGTTTACCACAACATCGAAGTGCACCCATGTCCACTCCCCTGCTTCATCGTCAGCTACAAGAGCAACTGAGTCAATTCATTCACCCCAAGGACAAGCGTCACTTGAGCGTCTTCAGTGAGAATGTTGCCGCCATCTTACTCTCAGAGAGTAGTTGTCTGAGTCGGTGGATTAA
>JBCCWF010000328.1:0-7687 GCA_039194035.1 Cyanobacteria bacterium P01_E01_bin.6
GGGCTAAGCCCGCCACCCCTCTCTTGGCATTTTATTTGCAGATCCCTAAGCATTCCGTGCCGTGACTGAACCCAATCAAACATCCTTAAAAATTGCTCTAAAAGCGTGCCACAATATCGTTGCGTTGAGGTGCCCCCAGGGTCAGCTCCGGTTGATTCTGAATTGCGCGACGGGCGATCGCCCCATGGGTCACCGTTCGCCGTTCTAGACCTTGAAGCAAAACATCTTGCTGATCGCGCAAAATATCTAGATCACTGCCCCAGTTGATGACAGCAAACCACACCACATCCTGCTCGGATTCTCCTATGGGAATCGCTCCAGCGAGGGCACTCACCGTTGCCAATGTGCCTGTTTTGACGGCTGAATAAGACGGTATATTTCGACGTTCAATCGTGCCTTGATCCAGTCCGGCAACGGGAAAGACATCCGCCACTGACCACCCTGATGATGTCAGCATTCCTTGAACCGACAGAAGCATCGAACAGACAGCACGAGCCGAAATCCGATTGTCGACACCTAGCCCAGAACCGTTAACGAGTTGAATTTCATTGGCTGGTACACCTGTCATACTCGCTGCGCGACTAGCGACAACCTCTGCACCACCCGCCTCAGTTGCCAATGCCTCAGCCATAAAATTATTGCTGTAGAGATTCATTTGGCGAAGCATTTCAATCAGCGGCACCGACCAATGGCGAATGAGAACAGTCGGGTCAGGGGTATCTTGCGCGATCGCCCCTCCATCACTAACAAGCCCTGTAGCACCCTCATCAGGAATCACTCCTGGCACCCTGTTGTCCTGTCCCAGAACCTGTGACGGCAAGACTTGATTGACATCATCACTGGGAAGCACACGCACACGCCCCTGAATGGTGACAGACGGACGACGCGTCGGTTGCGACATCGTTGCAAATTGCTGCTGTGCCTCTAGCGGCCATTGCGTTGCATTCATGCCTCGCTGCAGAAGAGCACCGGAAACAGACGGGTCTTCCTGAAAGTTCATGGTAAATGCCCCGGATATCACTAAATCCCCAGTCACCGTTTGAATGCCTAGCTCATTCAGTGCATTGCCCAGGGCGATCGCCTCTTCCCACACAAAAAAGGGATCGCCTCCACCATGAATGATGAGATCCCCAGTCAAGACCCCATTGGCGATCGCCCCGCGATAGCGAACCTGTGTTTCAAATTGATAGTCTGGCCCCCAGACATCCAAGGCGACCAATGTCGTTGCAATCTTTGTCAGGGATGCCGCCGGGAGAGGTTCAGTTCCTTGATGGCGCGCCAACACACCCCGTCCCGACTGAAACCAGATTCCTTGCTGAGCCGTGGGCCAACCCCATGAACCAAGTTCTGCCACATGGGCATTAACTGCAGCAATAACAGACTGTTCAGGAGTGTCACGTGGAGCCAACAGGCTAGAGGCACTGCCGGCTTGCACCCATGCGGACAAGTCGGCTGTCACCAGCGGTTGAGTCTCTGGACGATAAGGCCGAATTGCCAATATCCATGAGCTAACCCAATCAAACACAGTATGCTCCTCCGTTTAGCTCCATCTTCTCGATAGAATAAGATCAGTTGTTCACATGGCCTGCACTGTCTGTGGCTCAATCTGACTCCACATCAATATTACGTCGCTTGCCCATTGTTGTCGGGGCGATCGCCGGTTCTCTTCTGATGCTCAATCGACTGTTGACGCCCACCCTTACAGAGTCTCAAGCACGCTCTGATGCCCTTGGAATCATGCTAAGCGCTATTCTAATCCTCACTGGACTACTGTGGCAGCAAATACAACCAAAACTTCCAGAATCTGTTGAACTGCTTGGAGAAGAAGGCTTTGAACTGGACGATAACCTTCCCAATGATGTGAAAACCGAGCTAGCTTGGGCCTCTCATCTGCTGCTAACCAATACCGTGACAAAATCTGTTGTGGTTTGGTACGACAATCGCGTGGTGATGCGTCGAGGAATCCTTGGCCCTGAGGTCACCATCGAGCCTGGTGATATTCTCCAGCGGGTTCTATCGAAGCAAAAACCCGTTTACCTCGTGAGCCTAAAGCTCTACCCAGGTCGCGTGGAATTTAACTATTTGCCCGAAAATACGCAAGGACTCATTTGCCAACCCATCGGCGATCGCGGTGCTCTGATTTTGGGAGCCAATGCACCACGCAGCTATACCAAGCAAGATGAAAACTGGGTTGCAGGCATTGCGGATAAATTGGCAAATACGCTCCAGCACACCCATTCATCAGCCATTTAACACCACCACATCGCCCAGGCCACAATCCCGGCTTAAAATGCAAGCCCGTTTCAACTATGGTTTGGGTTTAGATACTTACACATCTAAGATGGCTGCTTTCAGACTTCGACAAAAGGTTCCAATAGATGCAAGCCCATCGCTAGGACTGCCCTCTGCCAAACGCTTGACAAAGGCACTGCCCACAATCACCGCATCAGCTCCCCACTCCATCACTTGATGAGCATGACCCGGTTGTGAAATGCCGAACCCGACCCCAATGGGCTTATCGGTCACACTGTTCAATTCCATCAGCAAATCTTGTACTCGGTTACCCAAAGATGTGCGCACCCCAGTCACCCCAGTCACACTGACGAGATAAATAAATCCTTGAGATTGCTGGGCGATCGCCTGAATTCGCTCTTTCGGACTCGTCGGTGCAACCAGCAACGTCAGCTCAACGCCGTAATCTTTAGCAGGCAGAATGAGCGTCTCCGCTTCTTCCAGAGGCAAATCAGGCACGACCAACCCTGTAACTCCAGCCTCAGAAATGATTTTCAGAAATGGCTCAATCCCTTTGTTGAGAATGGGATTGTAGTAGCTAAACAAAATGATGGGCGTCGTTAGATCAGGGCCAACCTGACTGACCACCTCAAGCACAGATTCCAAACGGGTTCCCCGAGAGAGCGATCGCGTTGACGCCGCTTGAATCACAGGGCCATCCGCCAGCGGATCAGAATAAGGAACACCCAACTCAATGATGTCTGCTCCATTCTGATCGAGAACCTTCAAGGCTTTGGCTGTTGTCTCTAAATCGGGATCGCCTGCCGTAATGTATGGAATCAATGCGCACTGACCGCGATCGCGCAAAGCACTCATGCACTCTGAAACTGCTCGTTTGCTCAACCGTTTTCTCCAGCTCTCCACGACATCAACATCAATGAACCACTAGAAGCACTCCCGCCATCAGCAATGAAACACAAGCACTTCTCAGGCGCACAATTATTCTGTGAACAACAGAACTCCATAAGCTTACCGCCATGAAGACCAAATTTCTCACCTCAATCACAGCCATCTTAAAGATTGAGGGTTAACGTTCCATAAAACGTTCCATCACGATTATCTATGCTTGCTCAGCCTTTTCTTTTTTCTCTTGTTCAATCTCAGCCTGCAATTGAGCGAGTTCTTCCGGGCTCATCTCCTCGATGCGCTTTTGAATAAAAGCATCTTCATAATCTTTGAGCTGCTGATTGTAGGTCATGGTTTTTGTCATGGCTCGAAACCCATAGGTCGATAACCAAGCGAGGATTGCAACCACCAGAAGAACTTGTGTCCAGATACCAGCATCAATACTGTCAACCCCGGCTACCTGGATGAGGACGTAGACTCCTCCTGTGCCCAGGAAAAATACAAGGCCAATTAAAATGACATCTAGACGACTCATACGACCATCCCTAACTCTGCTTCCCAGTTCATCACGATGCAAAAGCGTCTACATCAGGCAAGACATCTATCCAGCTTCACAGCATTGAAACCGTCATGCTGACGACGTGATGGTTAGACTTCTCGTGGCTTGGGCCGCAAGTTCACGAACGGACTCAGCACGAGCAACCCAGGGAAGAACATGAAAACCATAAAGTACATCAGCATCCGCTCAATGGATCGTGCCGTGTACCAGCGACGGTTCAAATAAAACAAGGTGGCGATCGGCACAACAAGGAGGTAAACACCAGCCATTGCAACATAAAGGGCGATCGTAATGATATCGATATCGATGTCCATAAATTCCTACCTAGCCGTGAACGTATTCATTGGGCGATCGCAATCGAACAATCGCGATAGAAACCGCCTATAAATACTAGCGTCTCTACGGAGTCACAACCAACCCCCTGGGCATCTACTTGACTGAGGAATAGGACTGAGCAACCCAATCCAGTCGCGTCAGCTCCCTTGCATCACCAAAACAGAACAGAAAGAAGTGATGCAATTCGTCGCACAGAGTTGCAACTATAGCCAATTAGTGGTGGAATGATGAGTACCCTTTTATTGACCATCGCGTTAATAACCAGGGGGCATGGCGGAATGGTAGACGCTACGGACTTAGAAAACTGAGCCTCATCGGAGAAATCTGGTGAGTGGAAGCTCTCAAACTCAGGGAAACCTAACTCTGAATTGATGCATTCTATAGAATGCATCGACCTCTTTTCTCAACTAGAGGACAGAATCTAAATTCAGACATGGCAATCCTGAGCCAAGCCGAAGTCATCTTCGGAAGGTGCAGAGGCCCGACGGGAGCTACCCTAACGTAAAGTCGAGGGTAAAGGGAGGGTCCAATTCTCAAAGCCTCACTTCGATAGTGACGGCAGCAGTGAAAACTGCGGGAGGATGAAAATCCGTTGACCTTAACGGTCGTGAGGGTTCAAGTCCCTCTGCCCCCATTAGTTTTATTCAATACTTCCATGGGCTTGTACGTTCATGGGCTTGTATTATCAGGCGGGATTCTGGTTGAGTGGCCTCTACAATGCCTGAGGGTTGGGCTAGTGCCTCCTCAGACATTGATTCAACCGTCGTCAGCTTCTTAGTTCAGCGCCAATTTGTTTAACTAAGGCATCGCGTACTTTTTGGTGAACGGGTTCTACATCCTCGTCAGTGAGGGTGCGATCGCCCGCTCGATAGACTAAGCGAAAGGCCAAACTACGCTGACCTTCCGAGACATTCTCACCCCGATATTCATCAAATAGCTCGATAGACTCCAGCAGTGGCTTGCCAGCTTTACGAGCGATCGCCTCAATGTCTGAAACAGATTTCTCAACTGGAGCAAAGAACGCAATATCTCGATCGGAGGCTGGGTAAGTTGAGAAGGCCTTGAAGACGGGTACCTTTTTGCTGTCCACATGCATCCCTTTCAAGAGCACATCCAGACGCAAATCAAACACATACACCTCATCTGGAAATCCTTTGTCTTGACAGAGTTGGGGATGAAGTTGCCCAAATGTCCCCAATCGTTCCTTCCAGAGCCATAGTGCAGCCGTGCGGCCTGGGTGCAGCCGTGCATCGTTGGACTCGGCAGTGTAGCGAATGGAAACTCCCAGCTTGGTAAACACACTCTCTAGAATGCCCTTCGCTTCAAACCAAGTCATGGGCTGATCTTGTCCGGTTCGAACCCATTTTCCCAGAGACGCATCGCCCCCTAGAATGCCAGCGACGCGATCGGCTTCTCTGAAGCGATCGCCCTCCGTCCAAAAAATCCGCCCAACCTCAAAGGCATTCAACGAGCCATTCCCCTTCTCAAGGTTGTATTGGAACGCATCCAGCATTCCTGGCAACATATCGGTTCGCAATGCTGCATATTCAGCAAAGAGAGGGTTGGCAAGAGCCACCTGATTCTCCTGATCAGGCTTGACCAGCGAATAGTGAATCACCTCTGTCAAACCCACGGCTTGGAATGCAGTCTTAATGCGTTTGGTAAGTGCAGCTTCTGGAGAGAGTTGACCCAGCTCAGATTTTGCAGGCAGGGTATCCGTGAAATTGTCATACCCATAGAGTCGAGCCACTTCTTCAATCAGGTCAATTTCCCGTTCCAAGTCTCGGTAGCGATAGGGAGGAACAACAACACTCCATCCCTTGGCATCGGACGATGCAGCGGTTGTTGCCGTTAGCTCACAGCCTAGGGATGTCAAAATACGTTCCACATCTTCAGCCGTAATTTGACCCAGCACAGGGGAGTCTCCATCGCAATTGAGAATGACAGAGCCTAAAACTTGCCGAACGCGCTGGAGGCGTAGCTCGATGGTGTTGGAAAAATTGGCTTGGCTTGGCCGATGATCATCAACAGATTGGGTGGTTACCGTGCCTCCGGCTAATTCGGTGATGAGTTGCAGGGCACGACGACAGGCTAACCCTAACTCGGCTTGATTCACGCCTCGTTCATAGCGGGATGAGGCTTCTGTGCGGAGTCCTTGCGTTCGTGCCGATCGTCGAATCGAGGCAGGGTCAAACCATGCCGCCTCTAGCATGATGGTTGTTGTGCCGTTGTGGACTTCTGTGTCTTCACCACCCATGACACCAGCCAGTGCAACGGGAGTGTCGTTCGCGGTGATCAGTAGGGTCTGCTCCTGCAAGGTGCGAGATTGACTGTCCAACGTCGTTAGAGTTTCATCTGGTTTTGCGCATCGTACGCCAATGGTGAGGGCGCTGCTGTCTGTAATCGCGTGGAGGCGATCGCCATCAAATGCATGCAGGGGTTGCCCCCACTCCAGCAACACATAGTTTGTGATATCGACGATGTTGTTGATAGGACGGGTGCCCGCCGCTTGGAGGCGACGCTGTAACCAGTCAGGAGATGGCTTCACCTGCACATTCTCAATCACGGTTCCGATGTATACGGGACAGGCCGTTGTTTCAGTGAGTGTGATGGATAGAACATCGTCATTTGCATCACCTGAAATATCCGGTACGTCTGGAAGCGTTAAGGGTTGTCCGGTTAATGCCGAAACTTCACGGGCAATACCAACCATACTCAACGCGTCTGCCCGATTTGCTGTTGATGTGAGGTCAAACACAACCTCTTCTAACCCCATCAAGGGTCGAACATCTTGTCCGGGGGTTAGATCGTCATGAGGGAAGATATGAATTCCGTCTGGCTCTTTCGCAAGTCCAACTTCCGACAGCGAGCAAATCATCCCTTTTGACAGGACACCCCTCACTTTCCGTGGGCTAATTTTCAGATCAACGGTGGGTAGATAGGTGCCTATGGTTGCGACGGCAACAAAGATATCCGCTTTGACATTGGCAGCTCCACAGACAATCGTCGATGGCTCTTCTTCTCCAATATCAACGGTGCAAACGCTGAGTTTATCGGCATTGGGGTGCTGCTCTCGGGTCAACACGCGCCCTACAACCACTCCGTCAGCCCACGTGCGCCGATCCTCAATGTCTTCCACTTCAAAGCCAGCCATGGTCAATGTGTGGGCTAGCTCTTCAGGCGTCAGCGTAATGTCAACAAGATCGTTTAGCCAGCTTAAGGAAATGCGCATGGTTTGGGTTCGGATTCACTGTGTCATGGTTTTGTCCTTAAAGATTCTATCCTTCAACCTCCCAGGACTGACGGAAAATATCCACACCTGCAAATTTTCATGCTTGACACGACTTGGCAAAGTTTGTAGAGGGATAAGGGTTTGGAGCGAGCGTTGCGCGCCCCAAACCCTCATTATCTTCGTTGCAATGTTGAGAAATTTTCCAAAGAAAAAGCTCCCTCGGGTGATGGGGAGCCGATGACACAAATCGCTAGCCGACTATAAATACCCGCTCTTCTTGGTCGATTACGGATCCAATCAGTACCTAGGCGTCATTCAAACAAAAAAACTCAATCCTGTGCCACCCGCTGCGCGGGTGGCACAGGATTGAGAAGGGTACATTTCAGGATAATTATCTACTTAGGGACTTGCTATAAAATGAA
>JBCCWF010000329.1:0-7685 GCA_039194035.1 Cyanobacteria bacterium P01_E01_bin.6
GTTAAATATAATTCTATTGTCGAAGGTTACGTGAAATGTATGACTTAAGTAGATAGACATAAATAAACTCACTTTAAAAACCTGGGGAACGCCCCTCCGGGGCGCTTCCCAGGTTTTTGAGTTTTTAGTTTAATAACGCCAAGCTACTTATGCGTAAGTTCAGAATTGCCTACGTGGCTACCACTTTCATTGCTGGCTGAGATATATTTTGAGGATTATGAGTCCGTTATTATTTTATGTAGTGGTATCTTCCTAGTCAGCACATATGCTCTTTTATAGTCTCTATGTCTTCGATATTAGTTAATTGTTCATTTCTTGCAAAAAGCCCCTAGAGCAGACAAGGTTTTATCAACAGAAAACTTTAAATTTTCATTTGTCTGCGCTATTTTGTTAGACATTCGTTTTTTAGAGCTAGGGTACTAATTTTATTCAAGCTGAATAAACTCGGACTCATGAATGAGCCTATATATCGTTCAGGTCAGTGTCTGAGTATAAATATATTTGTTTAGTCAGTGCTGAATCTAATACAGCGCTAGTCTTTAATCTTCTGTATTTTTCATTATTTTCATTATTTAAAGACAAAGGAAAGTCAAACTATCTGTTCCTGACTCGGGGCGCTTTGTAGCAGAAGGTTTGATTGATAGAGCATTCAGGTCAGGTCAGGTCAGATCAAGAGAATATATTCTGCAATACCCTGGTATTTATCTGTCGATACTTGATTGTGAAATAGTTTGGGTATGAAGAGTATTTAGTAAGTTAGAAACTATTTAACGTCACAATTCAGGTAAGAGATGCTTCGTATCAGAGTAATATTCAATATTTTTCGATGTTTTTGATAGATAGAAATCCTAAACGCATTATGTGAGTTATTTAAAGTTCTTGTATATCAAGGGTTTTGATTAGCCTCCAAATCAGGAACTTAAGTGATTTCGACGTATCTACGTCATTCCAGCGATCAACTCACATAAGCCGTCCTAAATAAATGGCAACTGTATTTTAAAGAGCATGAGCTATAACATGACTTACAAAACCCGTCTTTCAATTTTTGTAGACGGAAATAATATGTTCTATGCGCAACAAAAAAACGGGTGGTTTTTTGATCCGAAACGCGTTTTGAGCTATTTTACTGACCAGCCTGACATTCGGCTAATTAACGCATTTTGGTACACCGGATTAAAGGACTCGCAAGACCAACGCGGTTTCCGAGACGCTTTGATTAGCTTAGGGTATACAGTCCGAACAAAAATTCTAAAAGAATATTATGACGATAATTCAGGTCGCTATTCTCAAAAGGCAAATTTAGATATTGAAATTGTCATTGATATGTTCAACACTGTTGAGCAATATGATCAGGTTATCTTATTTAGCGGTGATGGTGATTTTGAGCGCGCGATTGAGTTACTTCGCTCAAAGAATACTCACATTACGGTCGTTTCTACTGAGGGCATGATTGCTCGTGAGCTGAGGAATGCGACAGATCGATATATTGATCTCAATGCCATTCGTCGCAAAATTGAAAAGGTGGATTTCTGAGAAATCCGATCTTTTCGCGTTCAGGTATTATTCTTAAGTCAAGCGATATCTTTTGGCGTCACGATACGATTGACGTAATCTCCATTTAGATTCAACCTTGTGTCGTTAATGACTATGAATACCAACATTGCGTCAGACCGGATTATTATTTTTGACACGACTCTTCGTGACGGGGAGCAGTCGCCTGGTGCAACCCTGAATGTTGATGAGAAGTTGGCGATCGCTAAGCAACTGTCGCGGCTTGGGGTTGATGTGATTGAAGCGGGCTTTCCGTTTGCCAGCACTGGCGACTTCGAAGCGGTGAGCCAGATTGCGAATTTAGTCGGAACAGAGACCGGGCCAACCATTTGTGGCCTAGCACGAGCCACTCAGCAAGATATTAAAACGGCTGCTGACGCACTGAAGGGGGCAGCAAAACCTCGAATTCATACGTTTATTGCAACGTCAGATATTCACCTTGAGTATAAGTTGAAGAAAACTCGGGAAGAGGTTTTGGCCATCATTCCAGAGATGGTGTCTTATGCCAAATCATTTGTTGGTGATGTTGAATTCTCACCTGAAGATGCCGGGCGCTCGGATCCGGAATTTCTCTACCAAGCACTAGAATTGGCGATCGCCGCTGGAGCAACCACAATCAATATTCCAGATACGGTCGGGTACACGACACCTAGTGAGTTTGGTTCCATCATTCGAGGCATCAAAGAGAACGTCCCTAATGTCGATCAGGCGATTATTTCAGTACACGGTCACAACGATCTTGGCTTGGCTGTTGCCAACTTTTTAGAAGCGGTCAAAAATGGAGCACGCCAGCTTGAATGTACGATTAACGGAATTGGGGAACGGGCTGGAAATGCAGCACTAGAGGAGCTAGTGATGGCCATGCATGTCCGTCGCCAGTATTTCAATCCATTTTTGGGACGTCCGGTTGATTCTGACGCACCCTTGACTCAAATTGACACAAGACAAATTTATAAAACATCTCGTCTTGTATCCAACCTGACGGGCATGTTTGTGCAGCCTAACAAAGCTATTGTGGGTGCCAATGCCTTTGCCCATGAATCTGGTATTCATCAAGATGGGGTCTTAAAGCATAAGTTGACCTATGAAATTATGGATGCGCAGTCCATTGGTCTGACAGACAACCAAATTGTGTTGGGCAAACACTCCGGTCGAAATGCTTTTAGAACGCGCTTGAAGGAACTCGGCTTTGAGTTGTCGGAGCAAGATTTGAACAAGGCATTTTTGCGTTTTAAGGACCTGGCAGATAAGAAGAAAGAGATCTCAGATTGGGATTTAGAGGCCATTGTGAATGATGAATCGCAGCAGATGCCTGAATTATTCCGATTAGAACGGGTACAAGTGTCTTGTGGCGATCATGCATGTCCCACTGCGACTGTCACCGTCGTGAATCCAGATGGTGCGGAATTAACCGATGCGGCGATTGGCACTGGGCCTGTTGATGCGGTGTACAAAGCAATTAATCGAGTCGTTAATATTCCAAATCAGCTCATTGAGTTTTCGGTGAAATCAGTCACTGAGGGGATTGATGCAATGGGTGAGGTGACGATTCGATTACGTCACGAGGGACGAATGTTCTCTGGTCATGCTGCAAATACAGATATTGTGGTGGCGTCTGCCCATGCCTATACCAATGCCTTGAACCGACTCTATGTGTCACTCCAGTCCGGAAAAACGCTGCACCCCCAGCGTGATGATGTGACAGAGATGCATGCATTGCGGTAGGCTTGCCCAAACATATCACTCGTTTAGGATCAGCCAGTGAAGCAAACACGTGCATGGGTAGTGTTCTGGAATTATTTGCTGTTGGGGGCGATCGCCCTGATCATGCTCTTACCCCTTTTATGGCTGGTAAGTACGGCATTCAAGGCACCCACGGAAGACATCTTTCAGTTTCCACCTCGGTTTTTCCCTGCACAGCCCACACTCAACAACTTTATTGAAGTGTGGCGTACTAATCCCTTTGGGCGCTATCTCTTTAACAGCACCTTCGTTGCTGTATTAACCGTCGGGCTGAATCTCTTATTTTGTTCGCTCGCGGCCTATCCATTGGCCCGGCTGGCATTTCGGGGACGAGAAGCGTTCTTCACCATGATTGTTGCAACGATTCTGATTCCTTTTCAAATCGTCATGATTCCGCTCTACATTTTGGCGGTCAATCTAGGATTACGCAATTCCTACCTGGGGCTTATTTTTCCAGCGATCGCCTCTGCCTTTGGAATTTTTCTGCTTCGTCAAGCCTTTCAAGGTGTTCCAAAAGAACTTGAAGAAGCGGCTCGGATGGATGGTTGCTCGGAGCTAGGAATTTGGTGGTTTGTCATGTTGCCATCCATTCGTCCAGCCCTCGTTACCTTAGCCATCTTTGTTTTCATTGGTGCATGGAGTGACTTTCTATGGCCGCTTATCATTTTGGATCAGCCAGAATATTACACTCTACCTCTCGGGGTCGCGAAATTAGCTGGGGCCTTCTCGCTGGATTGGCGATTAATTGCAGCAGGCTCTGTGATTTCCATTGCTCCTGTTCTTGGCTTTTTCGTCGTCATGCAGCATTATGTCGTGCCAACGGAAGCGGGAAGCGGTGTCAAAGGATAAGCCCCAATATTGCAATCAGTAGGGGCCACAATTCACTGTAAAACCCATAAAACCTTGCGTCGCCCGCGTCGCAGGCGACGCAGGGTTTTGAATGTGTTCTTTAATTGCGTCGAGGTACTTATCAACACGGATTTCGATGATGACCCTGAAAATTGTAAAGAAATGTGTCAAACTGATGAGAGTGTAGTGGCGATCGCACAGTTCATTTTGGCTTGACTGATGCGATTGTATTGAAATCATCCTCAAGTAGGTATTTATTATGACATCGGTTTCTAGTATTCAATCAGACGCAGACGACACCACTCCAGTCGTGAGTCGCTTTCTCGAAACCGTGAAGCGTCAAGCAGGACTTGAAGACTTATACGATGCTCGTGATATCGCAGAAGTCGTTTTTCGCACAATGCGCGACATGATAACGACTGACTTGGCAGACCGCATTGCATCTGAGCTTGATGGCAAATTGCTAGCTACCGGAGATGGGGCTTCACAAGATAAGCTTGTTGAAATTTGGAAGGACACCAATATTCTTGTCCGATTCCTGAGTCGTATCCGCAAGCCTCTTGTGATTGAAACAGACACATTCTTGTTCCGAATCAGCCAAGAAGCAGGACTTTCTCGTGGTGTTACAGCTGAAGACGCGACTGAGGCCGTTTTCTCGGCACTCAAACGTGAACTAAGTGCTGAATGTAGCCAAGACATTTCGAAATTTCTGACCAGTGAGTTGCGTCAAGCATGGCGTGCAGCATAGATTGCTAATAAACTGTCCTGTATCGAGTGCTAAAGAAAGTCGTCAACATTAATTTGGTTGGGTGAATCAAGAGCTGGTTTGGCATCGTCAAACCAGCTCTTGATTTAAGTTGAGGTGTTTTGTTGTGGAGGGTCGTGGCGCTCCAGCAATTGGTTTTGCGTGTCATAGACTTCGACAGATAGTCGATAATCGTGTGCAATCTGTTCTAGCGTGCGTCGCAGAGTCAGCTGATGATCCGTGACAACAGCCTGCAGCTGCTCATTCCCACTACTTCGGGCTGCATCAATGGCAGCGATATAGTCATCATCTAGCCGAACCGAAATAGATTGTCCGACTGACAGCAAATTGCACAGCCTAATTTCACCAATGCAGGTTTTTTCCAGTTCAGTTTCAACCCGCTCACTCAGATTTAGCTTTTCTTTCGCACTATCGAGTGAATTGGTGTAGCTTTCAACAAGTTCTTCAGCCTCAATCTGATAGTTTGTCCGGTTATCAATTTGTTGGGCATAGGCGATCGCCTGATCCCAATCTTGAACAGCTTGTTGCCAGTCAAACCGTTGTTCTGCTGCCTTGGCAACTTGAGCGCGTTGTTCCGCTTGATCTAAAATTCGCACTGCTGTTTGTTCACGCTGAACACGATGATTGACTGCATCAAGAGCATCTTGGTAGCTATTCATCAACGATAAGGCTTCTGCTCCTGCCGCTGTCGCTTGCGGTACTGAATCCAATCGTTCCACTGCAACGATCCACGTCACCCGCGCAAATTGCCAATTTTCCAACGACTGAGCAACCCGTTGTCGAAGCTGAGCTAATTCAGCAGCCTGCTTGGCTTTTTCTAGTGACTGCATGGCTGTTTGTTCACCTTCAATGCGTTGAAGCAGTTGAGTCGCTTGCTCCCGATACGTTGCTAGATGTTGAACAGTGATGGGATATAGTTCACTAGTTGCAGGCACCGCTTCAAACGTCGTGATGACCTCTTGAAAGAGAGCACGAATATTTTCAAGCTCAGAAATTGTCGTTGTTGTGTCGGCTTGCCCAATTTGATGTGCCGTGTTAGCCAATTTCTCCATATCCAGGAGAGTTTCAATGGCCATGATCTGTTCTTGATAGGCGACTATCATTTCATCCGCTGAATCCGAGTGCTGTGACCAAATGGGAATGGGAGCAATCAGTTCGATGGCCTGCGCCAATTTATCTCGTGCGATCTCAATGTCGGGCCATGATTCTGCGGTTTGAATAATTTCTGACGAGGCGCTACCTAGTTCATGGGCTGTCGATAAAGCAGAGCATTCTCCGACCACGCACGGTCTTGTCATGCCATAGGTTGTGCCAGCAATTCCCAAGAGAGCCGCTCCTGTTAATGCTGCTATCCGCCCGTCAATGTTTTCGATATGCCTGGGCGTCAGCACCGCAGTATTTCGTACGCTCAATTGATTGAGAACAGTGCGAGATAGCAAACGGATTTGGTCTCTAGCCTGAAGCTGAAGCGATCGCCCAGGTGTCGTTTTGCTTTGTTCAGACGAGCGAGCTATTTTTCTTAAATCAGGGAGTGCTAGTTCTCCAAACCTATCATCTAGGGACTCCGATGACGAAGACTCAGCCTGCTCAGAAGGATCTGCAATGGATAGTGTGCTTAAGAGTGCGGTTGCTGGAGTCGTAGAGTATGGCTGCTCGTCAGACGTGGATGGTGTTTGCAGAGCAGTTGATGCTGAATGTGGTTGACGATGTGCTGAAACTGGAAGGGCGATCGTCGCAGAATCATCCAGCGGATGCGCACTTGTTAATTGATGAACGAGTACATCCAACTCATCATCTTCGACAACCCAGTGCTCATCCTCATCTTGTTCCGATGAAGATGAGGATTGATGGTGAGTCAAACAGATGGGCAGAGGCGGTGGTGGCGGCTGGATCATGAACCATCGATGTGCATAGGGCTGTGCTTGACCAGCGATCCGAAGATAGAGTCGAACGTGCTGCGTAAAATCCAACTGAAACGACTGAATTTTACGCTCAAGGATTTTCAAAATATAGGCAGGGTTTAATCCAGCATATGCAGGATGTTGCCCAAGCACGATGAGCCGCTCATCTCGAACAGCACACTCCACTCGAATCGGACAATCATCAAAAAAGGATTGCAAGGCTTGGCCAAGTCCTAACAAATCTGATGATAAATCTGACTGATGAACCAAAGTATTCATGTTTTGCTTCCTGACGGTCAATTACACAGTTCGGGTCATGAATACACCCTGTGCAGGTTTTTCGTGCCACACCAATCATGCTCAGCTCATCCGAATAGAACCGTTGTTTGAATAACGAGTAAACAAGGGCATGGCGATGATGGTAAATGCTGATGTACTCTCTTGTCCTGTGTTGATAAGGAGTCAAGAAATGCTGCTTCCGTAGATAGTATCGATGGAACTACGGGATCTGAGGCTCGAACTCCTCACTTTTTTCACGTGCATCTCAATGCTTCCGGATCAGTTGTTAAATTGCTTAAGGGAGTTTTTATCTATTGATAAGTACCTCGACGGAATTAAAGCCAAAACCCCGAATCCTGTGCCGACCGCACAGCGGGTGGCACAGGATTTGGAAGGTGACGTTTACTGATGTTTAGCTACTGATCTATGAGCTACTTAGGGATCTGCAAATAAAAAAGATACCAATAGAGGGGCGGCGGGCTTAGCTCGCCGCCCCTCTATTGGTACTTTATTTTCTGGCAAGTCCCTTATCTATACGAATAATAATGATATAGCAGTCCGCACGTAGGTTAGGACACACGACTTGGCAACGTTTA
>JBCCWF010000330.1:0-7684 GCA_039194035.1 Cyanobacteria bacterium P01_E01_bin.6
AAAAAATATCTAAAAAAAAAACTCATTTTTAAAAACCCTGTTAAAAACCCGGGGCGGCCCCCCCCGGGGGCCCTCCCCAGGTTTTTTGTTTTTTTAGTTTAATAACGCCAAGCTACTTAGAATCACGCTTGTCTAAATGTAACCGAGGGACAGCAAGACATTCTATAGGTCTGTCTATTTCCCTTCTTTATGCAGACTATTTAGACCGAATTAAGTTGCTTCCATCGTTTCTGAAGATCGCGGATAGAGAACACAGCCTGAAACTCCAGCCCTTCACGTTGATAAAGCTCTGCTCCACCCTGTTCTCGATCCACCAGTGTAATCACTTGGCTCACCTGATAGCCAGCATTTTTCAGGTGATGAACCGCTTTCATCGCAGATTGTCCAGTTGTCACCACATCTTCTAAAACGACAACAGGCGTTCCAGGTGGTAATTCTGGCCCTTCAATATAGGCACGCGTCCCGTGACCTTTCGCTTCTTTGCGAATAATCATGGCAGTGAGCGATCGCCCCTCATAGGCTGCAACCACGCTCGTTGCGGTCACAATGGGATCTGCACCCAGCGTCAATCCTGCGACTGCCTTCGTCTCCGGCGGCAACAGAGGCAACAGCACTCGGCCCAAAAGGGCACCACCTTGGGCATGGAGTGTCACTTGTTTACCATTGATGTAGTAAGACGTATGTTGCCCAGATGTCAGCAAAAAATCACCTTCTTTGTAGGCAACCTGACACAGTAAATCCAGCAAGCTGTCACGGATTATTTGCTGGTCATTGCTCTGTAGTAAAGATTGAACATCAGTCAACAAAACTGAAGCATCATGATTCATAGATATATCCACGTTCGTTGGATTCATGTCGACCCAATATCCTCAAGTTTTTCAAAGCGCTTTATCTTCTCCGTCAGTATCGTTGTGTTTAGAACATGGTCATAGAAGGAATGGAAAGACTCAGGTCGAATGTATAACCAAATTTCATCGTAATTCTTTAATGCGTGATTGAAGGTCTGAATAATTTTTTCTGCTTCATGAGGTGTCACGGTATCGGGGTGTTTTTCATACCAACCGTAACGATGATGAGACCAATACACACCATACAAATCAGACAACACGCCCCACGGGACTCCTGTTTCTTGACATCTCAACATGAATTGTTGAAGATGCGCATTGGTATAGAGTTTGTCAGGTGTCACGAGTTGCCCAGAAGCTCTAAGTGTTGGATCTTTTTCGGCAGAACAATGGGTGAAATAGGCTCGCATCATAACTGATGAATGAATCAAAGCTCTCAGTCAACCATATCTTAAGCAACAGGCGAGGCTATCTGCATCGTTTACAGATGTAAGGATACACGCATTTTGTTCTAGACTCTACATCATGCAACCTGCAATGTCTCTCCATACGCGTATTCAAGGCAAGGGATTCCCCATTCTTTGCTTACATGGTCACCCTGGCTCTAGCCAAGCCATGACGGTATTTACAGACCATTTGTCACAACGATATCAAACGATTGCACCCGATCTACGAGGCTATGGACGGAGCCAAACACCACACCCGTTTGAGATGGACACTCATCTCGGTGATTTGGAAGCACTCCTCGATCGGCATTCCCTTCAACATGTCGTGGTTCTCGGATGGTCGCTCGGTGGCATCCTAGCCATGGAACTTGCTCTTCGAAGACCCGATGCGATCGCAGGACTCATCCTCATTGGCACAGCCGCCCACCCAAAGGGACGTCATCCTCCTGTGACCTGGCAAGACAATGCCAACACGGCAATCGCCTCTCTCATCAATGCTCTTTGGCCAGGGCAGTCTTGGCAAATTGAACGATTTGGCAAATGCTCTCTTTATCGATACCTCGTTCAACAACACACTCCCCAGGTTTACCAGCGATTAGCCAATGAAGGGATCTCAGCCTATTTCAGAACATCTAAACAAGCCAACAATGCCCTCGGCAATGCGCTCCGCAAAGGGTATAACAACAGTGCAGCCATTACCGCTATCACCTGCCCTGCAATCATGCTGGCGGCCCAGGAAGATGTCCACATCACCCCAGAATCTAGTGAGGAGACAGCAAAACAACTCGCCAACTGCCACTTTCAACGGTATGACCATGCAGCTCATCTGTTCCCATGGGAAATCCCAGAGCGCGTCTTAGCAGACATTGATCAGTGGTTAGACCAGGCCGTTCTGTCGAAGCAATAGAGCAATGCCTTCATGAAACGGAGGGTTGCAAAACCAGACATCGCCGAGGTCTGCAACCCATGAAAAAACACACGAGTGGACTCATCTACTGGAGACTCATAACGTAAACCGGGAAGAATTTAACGGGATTGTGGCGCGCTCCGCACGCCACAATCCCGGCTTAAAAAGACAAAACCTATTTACTGGAGATAGTTTAGGATGCCGATGGCGATCGCCTCGGCCATCTGAGACCGAAAGGTGGGGTTATTCAGACGAGGAGCGTCTTGTGCTCCAGTGACGAAACCTGTTTCTACCAACACTGACGGCATTGAGGTATTTCGAAGAACGAAGAATCGCGCTTCCCGAACACCGCGATCGCCCATGCCCGTCTGCCGCAATATCGTCTGCTGAATGCTCTGGGCTAAGCGACGACCCGCTGCCGACGAATAGTAATAGGTTTCTGCACCATTAACCTCTGGGCGACTGAGACTAATCGCATTCGCATGAATACTGACAAAAATGTCAGCATTGCTTCGCTCAGCGATCGCCACTCGTGGAGCTAAATCAACAAACTGCCCCGTATTACGAGTCAGCACGACCTGTACCCCACGCTGCTGCAAGATAGAAGCAACTTGCCGAGTGACATCGTTAACCACGGTCGTTTCTCGTAATCCACCAATCCCAACAGCCCCAGGGTCACGACCTCCATGGCCTGGATCAAGCACAACAACAAAGCGGCCATTGGGAACCGTTGGCTGTGTCGGCAGAGTCGTGGGTTGACGAGGAGGTGTGATTGGCCGAGGAGTGGGGGTACTCGGCGGGTTACTCGTTTGCGACGCAATATTGAGTGTCCGTGCATCAATGCCATAAATTCGTAGACGCTGGCGCAGGACTTCGGCTTCAGCCAACTGCCGAAACACCCCTGCCTGCATCACAGAGACACCGTCAACCGTAATCGGAAACGCATCGGCTACAATGGCGCGCACTCGTCGTCGCCCGTCTTCTGTGTTTTCAAGGGCAATGACACGATAGTTCAAACTGGAGCGATCGCCCTGCCCAACAGAAGGAGCGGGAATACGAGTCGGTTGACGAGTCGGTGTCGTTGGGCTCGGCGTCACTGGAACTGGAGTCGTTGGGCTGGGAGTGGCTGGACTCGTTGGATCCCCCAACCTTTCTGATGACGGAATGAGCGTTGGCAGCGATGTCGGTGCTCCTGGAACTGTAGGTTGTGTCGGTGTGGGGCGCTCTGATGTTGGGCGATCGGGTGTCGTTGGTTGAGTCGGCGGCACGCGAGGCAGCAATTGACGAGATTCAGCCAAGAGTGTTTCCAATGGCTGATCATTGGTCAGATAATAGTGCAGAACAGGTTCACCGTTATACACCCGCTTCGTAATACTCCATCCAGAATTCAAGTTAATTTCGACCAATTCACCGTCCACTTCTTGAGCAGTCCCTAGTTCTAAAGTAGGCGCATTGGAATCGGACGTAGACTGAGCGGTTAGGCGCAAATTGTCACCATCACGCATGATGCGAATAGCATAGCGCCAGCCCAAGTCTTCACCCCCGACGAAGAGAGTTGCCCCGTTGCTGCCAGTCGCTCGTCCACAAATACCAACAAAATCAAAATTCAGTAAGAGAGGATCAATGGTTGCTCCATTATCTTGCCAACACTCTCGCTCAGAACTGATTTGTTCCAAAATGATCAGCTGGTGCGAATTTGAGCCAATTGGAGCAGCCGTTGCAACTACCTGGCTTTCAGGAATGGGGCGATTACTAAATGATGCAGCCGCAACAGGAGCTTCCCATCCGCCCGACAAACCAAATCCAAGGGCGGTGACCATTGCATATTTAAGGGTATGCATCATTTTGTTCATAGTTTCGTTGTCCTTGGGTTTATGCTGCCGATTCGCTCGCGATGCATTAGCGGTTGCATCACAACTAGTTTTTTTGACGAGCGGCGCAATGGAAGATTGCGTCTCCTGATTCATCTCACTCGATGCCATGACCTGACCTCTATGATCTAACCTCTCTGACCTATTGCCATTCTGTCGGGGTCACTCTGCACTAGGCAGCGCGATCGTTGGAGTTTGAGAATTGTGCTACAGATAAGCCCTCGCTTCTCCATGCTCTGAGGTCAGTCAAGGTCTTGATTAGCAAGCCATCGGTGGTTTATATGCATTGCGGGCGATCGCCCCGCAATGCACCACAGACATGGACAATTTCTGAACCTATCTAACCTGCCCAAAAACCCTATCAAAGAACCAAGGCAGCGGCAAAGCACTAAATGGGTCATTCTCTAAATCACTGCATTCACCACGATGGAGCTTATTCATGTCGTCAACGTCATTGCACTCATGTCTGCTGTTTGCTTGCGCACATGTCGAGTGCCGCTGATGCCTCACAATAATTAAGTCGCTAGACATCATTAAACGGAACCTCCTAGATCCTGTGCCGCTCGCTAAGCGGGCGGCACAGGATCTAGGGTTTTGGTTTTAATTACACCTAGGGACTTAACCAGACATCACTGACGGTGACATAAATCGATACACTGAGTTCAAGTTGTTATCAATCCAACACACTTACCTCTTATGAATATTCGTATTGTTGAAACACAGCCTTTCTCAGATCAGAAACCCGGTACATCGGGCCTTCGCAAGAAAGTCACTGTTTTCCAAACAAGAAATTATCTTGAAAACTTCGTTCAATCGATCTTCGATAGCTTAGAAGACTATCAAGGTCAAACGCTTGTGGTTGGAGGCGATGGCCGATTTTACAATAAAACAGCCATTCAGATTATTCTGAAAATGGCTGCAGCAAATGGATTTGGCCGTGTCCTCGTCGGTCAGGATGGAATTCTATCCACCCCTGCTGCATCATGTCTGATTCGCAAGTATGAAGCCTTTGGGGGCATTATTTTATCCGCGAGCCATAATCCTGGCGGCTCCGATGGAGACTTCGGCATTAAATACAACATTGGCAATGGCGGCCCCGCCCCTGAGAAAGTCACGCAAGCAATGTATGCTCGGAGTCAGGTGATTGACACGTATAAGATGCTCGATGCTCCGGAGATTGACTTGAGTGTGCTGGGGAGTGTGACCCTGGGTAATCTCACGGTCGAGGTCATTGACTCCGTTGCGGACTACGTTGATTTGATGCGATCGCTCTTCGATTTTGAGCGCATTCAAGCATTTATGGCCAGTGGCTACTTCCGCATGTGTATGGATTCCCTGCATGCTGTGACAGGCCCCTATGCGAAGGCAATCTTTGAGGAAGCGTTGGGTGCTCCCTCTGGAACCGTCACCAATGGAGTTCCATTAGAAGATTTTGGTGGCGGACATCCAGACCCGAACTTGGTGTATGCCCATGACTTAGTCGAGGTCATGTTTGGCGACAATGCCCCTGACTTTGGCGCAGCATCCGATGGCGATGGCGATCGCAACATGATTTTGGGCAACAACTTCTTCGTCACACCCAGCGATAGTTTGGCTGTTCTCGCAGCAAACGCTACGCTCGTTCCCGGATATAAAGACGGCCTAGCAGGCATTGCGCGATCAATGCCCACCAGCCAAGCACCAGATCGAGTTGCAGCAAAGCTAGGCATCGATTGTTACGAAACGCCCACAGGCTGGAAGTTCTTCGGCAATCTACTCGACGCAGGTCGTGCCACGCTCTGTGGCGAAGAAAGCTTTGGAACAGGTTCAAACCATGTACGTGAAAAGGACGGCCTATGGGCCGTGTTGTTCTGGCTAAATGTTCTTGCCGTGCGTCAACAATCGGTTGAGGCAATCGTGACCGAACATTGGAAGACCTATGGACGGAACTACTATTCTCGCCATGATTATGAGGGTGTAGATAGCGATCGCGCCAACACCCTGATGACAAACCTGAGAGAGAAGTTATCCGTTCTACCTGGGCAGAGCTTTCAAGGATACGAGGTCAAGTATGCTGACGACTTCAGCTACACGGATCCCGTTGACGGTAGCGTTAGCCAAAAGCAAGGCATCCGAATTGGTTTTACGGATGGATCTCGTATCGTTTTTCGTCTGTCTGGAACAGGAACTCAAGGGGCGACCTTAAGACTCTATTTGGAAAACTTTGAAGCTGACGATGCAAAACACTCGCTTGATCCTCAGATTGCGTTAGGGACTCTCATCAGTATCGCGGAGGAGGTTGCCCAAATTCGAGAATATACAGGCAGAGACAAGCCTACCGTTATTACCTAATTGGTTCAACAAGACGTTCATTATCCAGTGCTTCCCACCTAAAATCATGCCGTGCTCGTGGGGATAGTTCCTCACGAGCACGGCATGATGGCAAAGTTTACAAAGGAATGAGCGATTGAGGTGCGCTCAGCGCGCCTCAATCGCTCATTCCTTCGTTATGAATCTGCGAACGTTGCCAAGTCGTGAACCCCGTCGAGTTTTTCTCGCCTTGCGTTATGAGCTCTATTCAACACTTAGCTTGTGTAACTGGATGAGGCATTCGGTGTCAGCACAATGTGGCGCTGTCGGTCAATGAGTAGCCATCCTTCATCCTTCAGTTGATTCAACAGACGAGTGACCGTCACCCGGGTTGTTCCAATCGTGTTGGCAAGCTGCTGATGGGTCAATCGCACGCCAAGACGAGTTCCTTGGTCATCTGGTTGACCAACCTCTTGCTGCAGCAACAGCAACAAGTGGCGCAAACGCTCTTCAACGCGACGATACCCAACCATGGCCAGAATCGCTTCTGTTTGTTGCAGTCGCCGTCCCATGTGTCTAAAAATACTCTGAGCTAACACAGGAGAACTCTCAATTTCTGAAATGCTCAACCGCATGAGATCAACATTCGTCAACGCACTTGCTTGATAGGGTCGAATGGATGTAAGAGGGAGTCCGAATGGCATCGAAGGACAAGCAAGTCCTAATAATGCTTCATCTCCTGTGGCATAAAGCGTGCCCAGTTGGACAACACCCCGACAAACAATCCAGATCTCTTGAGGCTCCATCGGAATGGATTGACCACTCATGTAGGGCCGCAGCGATCGCCCTTCATAGAGATTTTCCAGTACCTGCCTTAGGTCGCTCTGAGATGCGGTCTCGGACACGAAGGAATGAACCATTGCTGTATGCCTATTACGTTCCCTTCTGAACAATAACGGCCACTCCTAAAGAATCCGTAAAGCTTTGATTCAGAGAAGGTTAAGAAACACCGGCTCAGTCTTTTGTGTCAGTACCTGGACGTCATTAGAACCAATTTCCTAGATCCTGTGCCGCCCGCTGAGCGGACGGCACAGGATCTAGGAGGTTACGTTTACTAATGTCTCGCTCTTATCACTATGTCATGATGCAACAACTTGTGCCGTTGTCTAGATGACATTGATTAGACCAGCAATTCTCAGTATGAAAATGATTCTCGCGGCTAAAGCTGTGTTGAAGGCCAAAACCATCATTTTGTTGTTCTAAAATCGCCTCTCTCCGCACGTTTTTCACCTCAAAGTGGCTTGAGAATCCAAAATGAGAATTGCT
>JBCCWF010000331.1:0-7674 GCA_039194035.1 Cyanobacteria bacterium P01_E01_bin.6
CCACCAGTTGGGCATCGTTGCCCAAGAGCTGCGGGAGTATGAGCAGGCGCGATCGCACTATCAACAGGCGCTCGATATCAACATTGAATTCAACGACCGCTACAGCCAAGCCAGCACCTACCACAACATGGGCAGAGTTGCCCAAGAGCTGCGGGAGTATGAGCAGGCGCGATCGCACTATCAACAGGCGCTCGATATCTACATTGAATTCAACGACCGCTACAGCCAAGCCAGCACCTATTTCCAACTTGGTAAAGTTGCCCAAGAGCTGCGGGAGTATGATGAGGCACGAGCCTGCTATCTGAAAGATTTACAAATCACAGTTGAATTCAATGATGAGCATGGCTTAGGCATTTCCCTGAGAAACCTCGCTCGATTTTACAGGGCACATCCAGATGAAGACTTTCTCGCGAGTATTGCTCAACTTATGAATGCTGAGGTAGAAGCTGTACGGCAGGCGTTGGAGAGCCAAGGCGGTGAGGGGTAATTGCAAGACGATCGGCGCATCTAGCAGCGACGCCGATCGCCTCGCAATTACCCCTCACCGCCTTGGTCGCCCCGACCGGCTTCCTGGCGGGGCGCTGAGAATCAGGCATCGGCAACACTAACTAATTTCGCATCCCTCTTCATCACACGAGATTGTGTCAGCCGCAGCTTCTGCCGGAACGATGGTAAACCCACCCACTCGCAGCCCTTCAAACCCAAACTGCTCTTGCAGCACTTGGCTAAAGCTTTCGATGATAGCGGGCAGCTGCGTCTCAATTTCGCTCCGCAACTGATCGGCTTCGGGGGGGGGATTTCCGACGGCTTCTACAGACATAAAACAACAGCCCTAAATAATCGTTACATAACATTCTAGGGTGAAATGTCCCGATGGGATGGTTACCCGGAAAGGAGATGGCCGTGCCCTGTCCCTACCAGATGCGTCTCTCGAATTAAGTCCCTGAACGGAATGAAAACCACCAATCCCTAGTCTTCAACAGGCTCGGTATAGTCACAAAAGGTGCGCGCACCGAGCTTCAGCACCCAGAGCACAACAATAGTGGCGATCGCCGGATTAATCGGCAGCGTCACCAAATCAATCAAATAAACAATCAGTCCCGTGAGCAGCACTGCTTCCGTTGGCTTTTTGTTGTACTCTTCCACCTTTGAGAGAAAACTATCATCGCCGCAGATTTCCCGCCGCAGGTTTCGCACAAACACCTCCCGCAGGGTTTTGCGATCGTCTCCATACACAGCCGTGCCCGCTTCCGCCACCACTAACTCTTCGAGACTAGTTTCGAGGTTGCCATTGTGTTGATGCAGCGTGACCAAAGCAGCCTGGGCCGGAGCATAGCCTTCGAGTTGTTGCTGCATCACCTGCATTTCTGTTGCCGTTAACTGTGGTGTCATCATCATTTACAAATTGACTGCCAGATAGGATTGCCAGATAGGATTGCCGTGTGAGGTTATGGAGAGAACTATCTCGATCAGTAGGGAGGCTCCGCAGGGCCATCATATCCACACATGCCCATGCGAGGAGAATTAAACAGAGGCATCGGCTCTCCATACTCCTCATGGGGGTGGTCGGCAGCGTGTTCATCACAGAGCACTCCCCACACGCCATCTTCATAGATGCATTCCTGGCAGAGATGGGTTGCGGGTTGATCACACTCAATACAGTTCATTGCTGGCATCTCGTTGCGAGCCATGAGGGCGATCGCATGTTTTGTGGTGGGTTGTCCAGACCGCTCATCCACTAGCTTCACAATGGTTTCAGACGACGTGCCAAAGTCATACACATGGGTCACTTCATCCGTTGATAGAAAGAGCTGCTTTAGGGGCCTTGTCATCGCCACTTTTCGACCAAATGCACCATCCACGAAAAAATCACTCAGTGGAAAGCCGCGCTCCGCGCGGCTTTCCACAAGAATATTGGTTCAACTTAAGCGCGGAGCGCTATAAATCGGTGAGCAGGCTACGAATCAGAGAACGCTGCGGCATCAAACACGACATCGACGGCTAGTTCAAAATCATGAAGGACACTCGATTGCAGCACCTGACCTGATACCAGCCGTTGCATCTGATATTCTCCATCAACGAGCTGACACACCGTAATCGTAGGCTGCTTTGGGTGACCAATATATCGCACAGCACCCAGTGCTCGAAAGTCTACAATCCAATATTCAGTAATGCCCATGACCTCGTATTCCACTAGCTTGTGACCATCGTCATCTCGCCAATGGGTGCTCACCACTTCCACAACCAACGGAATCGTTTGTCCCTGCTGCACTGTTGACGAACTCGCCCACAACGGCTCATTTTGTAGTTCTGTCTTGTTGAGCAAGATAACATCAGGACGATAGCCCGAATCAGGCAAATAGGGCTTCAATAGACAGCTTTTCGGAATGACATAAGGTAAGGCGTGTTGGCGAATGTGGAGAGTCAACTCTTCTGCGATAAACGCGCCAACCAATTCATGCGATCCTGTGGGTTGCATTTCAACGACCACTCCGCTGTGAAGTTCATATTGCCGACCATCTTCAGGAATCCAATCCAAGAATTCGCTAAAGCTAATGAGACTGGTGTCAATCGCCTGAATCATAACGATAGAGGTGCCTCGTTTATGACACCCAATTGAACGACATGGACTTAACAGTCATGCAGGATTAAAGAGGACATTTCCTTGATCACCTTACCGTTATATCAGTATTCACATGCTCTGGATAAAGCATCGTGGAGGTTTCAGTGGCATTAATTATTGCAGGAGAACGCAGTGGTGTTGGGAAGACTACCGTTACCCTATCGCTCTTGGCATATGTAACCCGATGTCATCTAACTGCGTCAGGTCATCGCCCCACGGTCCAGTCCTTCAAAGTGGGACCAGATTACATCGACCCGATGTTTCACAGCTATATCACGGGTCGTCCTTGCCGAAACCTGGATCCTATCTTGACCTCTGAAGACTACGTCAAACACTGTTTCAGCACGCATACTCATGCTGTAGACTTTGCCCTGATCGAAGGCGTCATGGGGTTATTTGATGGGGTTTCGGGGGAATGTGACATTGGCAGCACGGCTCACATTGCCCGACTGCTTCAAATTCCTGTGGTGCTAGTGCTGGACTGTAGTCGATTGTCTCGTTCCGTTGCGGCGATCGCCCACGGCTTCAAAACCTTTGCTCCATGCATTCAGATTGCAGGATGGGTACTCAATCGTGTGGGGAGCGATCGCCACCTCACCATGCTCAAAGAAGCACTCCATCCCCTCGGCATTCCCATCGTGGGAATCATTCATCGAGAAACCAACATCACTCTGCCCGATCGACACTTGGGGCTAGTTCCGACAGATGAGTTGCCTGAACTGGCAACCGTCATGGATCGATTAGCCCAGCTAGGAAAGGACTGTTTTCAGTGGGATGTTTTATTGCCGTTACTCTCCTTCTCATCGGAAAAGGAAGAAGCAACGCATCTTCATTCTCAGATACAGACTCAGATACAGATAGATCCCTCTCCCTCTCCCTCCCCCTCTCCCTCTCCCTCAGACTATGCCAATCAAAGGAGAACTACAGGCCAAACTCCCTCCTTGGATTGCCGTAGCCTGCCCACAGGGCATCGGGGGAGTAGGGGAGATCAAAGACCCCGGATTGCCGTTGCCCGCGATCGCGCCTTCAACTTTTACTATGCCGATAATCTCGACCGCCTAACGGACTGTGGCGCGGAGGTGATTGAATGGAGTCCTTTGCAGGACACCGCCTTGCCAGATGGTGTCTCTGGACTCTATCTCGGGGGCGGCTTCCCAGAAATGGTTGCCATCGAGCTATCGGGCAACCATGTCATGCGACAGGCGATACACCGGGCGATCGCCGCTGGAATGCCGACCTATGCGGAGTGCGGTGGACTGATGTATCTCTGTGAGAATCTGGTGGATTTTGAGGGTGCGACCTGGCCGATGGTCGGGGTTTTACCAACAACGGTGCGCATGGGAGCAACACTAACGTTGGGTTATCGACGGGCGATCGCCCACAAAGACAGTCCAATCCTGCCAGCAGGGATGACCGTATGGGGGCATGAGTTTCATCGGTCAACGCTGGACAGCCAGCCCCGTGATCCTCTGTATGACATTCGAGGCTATCGTGCCACAAGCCCCACCCAGCCAGAGGGGTGGAATCTCCCCCATCTTCACGCCTCTTACGTTCATCTCCACTGGGGCGATCGCCCTGACATTCCCACGAGATTTATTACCCAATGTCACATCTGGGCTTCGCGGTTGTCGAATGAAGCAACTCCAGTTGAGAATTAATAAGTAGATAGGCATCAATAAACTCACTTTCAAAACCTGGGGTGCGCCCCAGAGGGGTGCACCCCAGGTTTTTGAGTTTTTAGTTTCATAACGCCAAGCTACTTAAGCACAAGAGAACCAACCTGTTCTCAGTAACGCTAGGATCAATAAGCTGATGTGAAAATCATGTAAAAACCGTGGGAGTGCTTCTACAGGGGCATTCTCATCAGGACTTTTCCCATGGTTTTTATGGTTAGATATTCATCATTACCAAACCAACGTACAACACCGATTCAGATTAGGAACAGCGAAGTGAGTCAAGCATTTGATTACGACTTAGTGATTTTAGGCGCGGGTGTCGGAGGCCACGGAGCAGCACTTCATGCCGTCGCGTGTGGGCTTAAAACAGCGATTATCGAAGCCGCTGACATGGGAGGCACCTGTGTCAACCGAGGGTGCATCCCATCAAAGGCACTCCTCGCTGCGTCAGGAAGGGTGCGCGAATTGCAAGACGCAAAGCATTTGAGTGCGTTGGGCATTCAGGTGGGCGACGTGGACTTTGATCGAGGGGCGATCGCCGACCATGCCGGAAACTTAGTGGCCAAGCTTCGGGGCGATTTGACCAACAGCCTCACTCGCCTCAAAGTGGATGTCATTCGCGGATGGGGAAAACTCGTCGGGCCGCAGAAGATTACGGTGGATACGCCCGACGGAGAAAAAATTCTGACGGCTAAGGACATTATGCTGGCACCTGGATCGGTTCCCTTTGTGCCACCAGGAATTGAGCTAGATGGCAAAACAGTCTTCACCAGTGACGATGGCGTGAAACTCGATTGGCTTCCAGAGTGGGTAGCCATCATCGGCAGTGGATACATCGGCCTTGAATTCTCCGACGTCTACACGGCATTGGGCAGCGAGGTCACGATGATTGAGGCTCTGGATCAACTCATGCCAGGATTCGATCCCGACATCGCCAAACAAGCGCAGCGCGTGCTCATCGCTCCTCGCGATATTGAAACACGAATTGGCACCTTGGCGAAAACGGTGAAGCCGGGTTCCCCAGTTGTGATTGAATTGGCCGACGCCAAAACGAAGGAAATTGTTGAAGTGCTAGAGGTCGATGCGTGCTTGGTCGCAACCGGACGCATTCCTGCCACGAAGAATTTGGGCTTGGAAACGGTTGGCATTGAAACCGATCGCCGTGGCTTCATCGCGGTCAATGATCAAATGGCCGTTCTCCTGGATGGGGAACCCGTGCCGCATTTATGGGCGATTGGAGATGCCACAGGCAAAATGATGCTGGCTCATGCGGCATCTGCCCAAGGTGTTATCGCTGTGGAGAATATTGTCGGGCGTCCACGAGCTGTTGATTACCGCAGCATTCCAGCGGCGGCCTTCACCCATCCAGAAATCAGTTTTGTCGGCATGACGGAACCTGCTGCGGCTGACTATGCCAAAGAGCAGGGCTTCGAGATTGCTGCAGTGCGTTCCTATTTCAAGGGCAATTCAAAGGCGATCGCCGAAGGGGAAACCGATGGCCTCGCGAAAGTGATTTATCGGAAAGATACGGGCGAAGTTTTGGGTGCGCACATCATCGGGCTGCATGCCTCAGATCTCATTCAAGAAGCCGCAAATGCGATCGCCGAACGGAAGTCAGTGAATGAACTCGCCTTTTCAGTGCATACTCACCCCACTCTTTCCGAAGTTCTAGATGAAGCCTACAAACGGGCACTAACCATCTAGCGCTGGCGGTTGAAGGCATCCGTAATACGCTCGCCGATACGTCTCCGCATCGCCAATATGTCTGCAGGAGCAGCTGCTCCTGCATTCAATAAACAATGTATCGAGATGTCCTCAATACTATTGCTGGAGTGAATTATTGTACTAATTGTTGACGGCATCTCCTACAACAATCAGTCGGTAAGCCACGATTAAGAAGCGTATCCATCCTCATCTCTTCTCTGGTCATCACACTGGTTTCTGCTACCTATGCAAATTCGCCGTCGTCCGCCAAACCCAAAGGTTAGAGTTGAAAATCTCCACTTTAAGGTCAACATGTCCGATGACCAGCCAAACAACATCCTTGAGGAAATTGTCTGGCACAAAGAACGAGAAGTAGAGAAATGGCGTCAGCAAATCCCGTTGCAACAATTGTTGTTACAGGCCAAAACGACCCCTCCACCCAAGGATTTTCTATCGGCTCTTCGCACCAGCACAACCTCTCCTGCCATCATTGCTGAAGTCAAAAAAGCATCGCCAAGTAAGGGCATCATTCGAGCAGATTTTGATCCAGTGGCGATCGCCCAATGCTATGCCAAATCTGGAGCATCGTGCATCTCAGTTCTCACCGATGAGAAATTCTTCCAGGGCAGCTTTGACTATCTCACCCAAATTCGTAGTGCCGTTGATATCCCGCTCCTGTGCAAAGAATTTATCATCTATCCTTATCAGATGTACCTAGCGCGTGTTCGGGGGGCTGATGCGGTTCTTTTGATTGCAGCAATCTTGTCAGACAAAGACTTGCAATATTTCATCAAAATTGCCAAAACACTTGGACTCACCCCCCTGATTGAAGTGCATACCTTAGAGGAGTTTGACCGGGTGCTTGCGCTGGAAGGGGTGCAATTGGTTGGCATCAACAACCGTAATCTTGAAGATTTTTCAGTGGACTTAGAAACGACATGTTCTCTTTTAGCGCAACGAATAGATGTGCTTCAATCAAAGAGTATTCTCATCGTCAGTGAATCAGGACTTCATACATCAGTCGATCTGAAACGAGTATCTAACGCTGGAGCGTCTGCTGCGTTGATTGGTGAATCACTCATACGACAACCCGATCCGGGAGTCGCTCTTAAGTCGCTGATCAGTTCATAAGCCATTATCACGGATTCATTACCTGTATTCAGGAAAGACATATCCCGTCAAGCGGTTTTAAGTCATCGCACTCAACAATAAATCACTACCGGAACAATTACTTAAACATGGATCCCTTGCCACTGCCATCTCATATTCACTATGAATCACTCCTGCAAATTTTAGAGCAGCAGACATTGTTTGCGGTCGGCAATAACTCTCCTCAGCGTCAACAGGTGCAAGAATTAATTGCCAGCCTCCGCAAAGCACTCTCCCAACAAAAACGGCTTGAAAGTAGTTGCGATCGCTCACAAATCCCCATTGATTATCGATGGTCTGTGCATGAGCAGTTGCCACCGGCAGGGCAGCCCCAATCATAACGAGAAGAGATGGTTTGGGTTTAGATGGGTTCTCGTCTGCACCCTGTCAATACCTGGACGGTCATACAAACCAAAACGCCACACGACTTGGCAACATTTATTTGGCAACGTTGATAAAGCGATGAGGGGTTGGGGGGGGCGGGGGGGGGGCCCCCCCCCCCAACGCGGTTTTGGGAGGTGG
>JBCCWF010000332.1:0-7649 GCA_039194035.1 Cyanobacteria bacterium P01_E01_bin.6
GTTGGCTGCACCACTAATTTTCCTTTCGTTGCAGTACACACGTCAGCCGAGAATCTGGGACGAGCCGCCTCCATTCCTGCTGTCCAAATGACGGTTGTGGTTGAAATAATTTCTCCCGACTGGAGATGGACACTTCTTGGCGTTACCTTCGTAACCCGAGTCTGAAGCTGAACCTCGACACCAATATGACGTAATTTTCGGATTGTATACCGTCCTAGGGAGGATGGTAAATCTGGTAACAGTGCGGATTCAGACTGCACTAAGATAATTCGAGCTTGTTGAAAGTCAAGGCCAGGATAGTCGCGGAGCAACACTCGTTTGAGCTCAACCAGTGTTCCTGCCATCTCCACACCTGTTGCCCCACCGCCAACAATCACAAACGTCAGCAATTTCTGTCGGTAGAACTCGTCAGACTCAGCATTCGCTTTCTCAAAACAATGCAAGATATGATTTCTAATGGCGATCGCCTGATGCAAATTACGCATCGAAAAAGCATACTGCTCTGCGCCAGGAACATTCAGATACTGAGTTTGGCTACCTGTTGCTAAAACCAAGAAATCATAAGGGATGGCAGCCTCGCTCGTCTCGATCAGCTGATCCGTAAAATTAATATGGTTGACCTCCGCCATCAGAAAACGTAGATTTTCTGACCGCCTTACGATTGTGCGAAGAGGATATGCAATTTTCTCGGGTTCAAGTTGAGCCGCCGCCACTTGATAAAGGAGAGGTACAAACGTGTTGTAATTGTTGCGGTCAATTAATAACGTATCTAATCCAAGATTGGCAATGGACTGAGCTGCCTGCATGCCACCAAAACCACCACCGACGACAACTGCTCTCAACTTCTTTTTCATCACTCCCCTTCTCCTCGAACGATACCAATGATGGTCAGATAACTTGAACCCCTATCACACTTGAATAGTGCAGTAAAAAAGTATGCTGACCCGCCAACGCTATTTGAGAATTGAAAATCAAACCCACTCTGAAGTTTATGTAAGAGACAGTACAGCAGGCATTGGATCGCTGATAAGTACCTGGACGTCATTAAAACCAAAACCCCAAACCCTGTGCCGACCGTGCAGCGGGAGGCACAGGGTTTGGAAGAATACGTTTAATTATGGCTATCTACTTATAAATCAACCTTCAGACTATTTAATTCTTGGCCTCAAGGATATTCATGCTATCGAGACTGAACTAGACCTTGTCTACATTTCCCAACCTGGTTTGGGTTTAAGAGTAGAAATTCTAAGAAAGAACCATTCCGCTTCATTTTTTGAGAGGACTGCTAAAAAGTGCCCCCAGCAATGCCGAGGGCACATGGCAAAATACCTCCCAATAAATCTATCCAGCTGAGATAAATTCGTCAGATTCTATGGACTCAGCCAACGGGTTTGATTTACGTTCTTTGAGCAGCTCCATCACAAAGTACAGTGCCAATGGCGCAACCATGCTAGCTCCACGTTCAATGAATTCAAATATCCCCCAGGAAACGCCTGAGAAGATGAACAATGACTCGGTTGCAACTTTCCACGCAAAGATGAAAAACAACAATGGAGCGACAGGTGCAAACAGAACAGCAACACCTAACACAATTTCAAACCAACCGATGCCCATCATCGCTGCCTGAGTAGAACCAAACAGAGCTGAAATACCAGTTGCATCGTAGTGGCCAGCTAGACCCGTCTTTCCATCAAACGCACCGAAGGCACCATGGCCAATCAAATAGACGGCGATCGAAATATTAAGAAGCTTCTTGATATAACCCCAATGTTGTGTCGTCAGGGTTGGAATATTCTTAACTCGATGCATCCATCCATGAGCCTTTGCATCCCAAAGGATAATCAGAAAAACTGCAAAGGGAACACCGTAGTTGTAGGCCCGCTCAAATAACTCACTAACCGGCTCTCCAGCAAGGGGACGGAGAAAAGCCGTCATCAACCCCCAAGCAGCCATGAATAAGATCAACGCTTTTCTGGGTGCAAATAATGCAAGAATCCCCAGAATAATATCCATCCATCCAACAATCGGCATTAACGTCCAAGCCGCACCTTCTGGAATACCCCACACAGCAAAATATTTCAGCCATCCTTCTTTGGTAATCACACCAAATGCGCCGTGGCCGATAAATTCCATGAAAACACCGACTCTGAGAAGCCACCATATTTTGGCTTGGTGGGTCTCGAGAAATCGAGTCGCTCCAGACTGCATCGTATTCGTCACGTTACTCATAAGAAATAATCCTCCTAGAAAAGCAAGCAACCTTCTATCCAACTATCCCTAACAACCCTGCTCTGATTAAGTTGCTAGTGACACGCCCAACTAAAATACTTTCGAAAACCCAATAATCCTATCTTTGGAGCAATAATTGCCCCAACCTCAAACAACTGATCGCTATGCTTAGACAGCTCGTTGAATGAAACATTATTCAGAGAATGAATAAATCCTGTAATTTCAAAGGCTCTCATTCAGCAAGCGAAACTCTGCTGATGATGCAAAAGAGCCAAGCAACCCCTTAAAAAAGTTCCGGGTTCATCAAAAATTTCACACTAAGTCGAAAAACCCTAACTAATAGCCTAGATATCATCATCAGCCAAATAGTTCCAGTCAATTTAATCTTCAAGAAAATGAAATTCATGCATTCATCAAACCCTTTTAAGACACTGGTTAAGTGCACTCAACTACAAAATTTATGTCAGCTTCCACAAAAATTTTGAGCAACGAAATGAGGCTCAACACTTAATTCCACCAGCGCTTCAAGATTTTGTGATAGTGAAGACACACCTCCTAGATCGTCAGTCATAGGCTCTAAAAATATCTAAGTCAGAGTAAATTTCCCAGCTAGCACAACGCCTCTTCAAAGGCTATAGATAGTTAACATATTCGACTCAACCAGACACTTCAAAGGTGAACAATCTTAAATCGATCTATTTTCGATTGGAGTCTACGTTCCCAACTTATTAAGCACATTAATACATTTAAAATCAAGTTTTAGTGTATTGAAATGCACAAAATAATAATTAATGATTAAAAAATAAACACATTGAGTAACTCAACTCAAAACATAACCAACATTATCATTTAAGTATCATTAGAGACCACCTAATAAATAGAGTATTTGAGAACAAGGCTCTAAGTAGAGTCAGGATTTTTATATACGCCCAAAACGTATGCTGACTACATAGAGTATCACTTTTCAGTTCTTTCATCTCAAAGTGAAGGAGACAAATTTGAGTGCTCAATACAACTGAAATTTAGAGTATAAAAAGCAACGCTCTCACTAGAAATAATCTCTTGAAAAAGAGATGGAAACTTCAATAGTACATTCGATTATGAATGAGCAAAGGCAACACAGACACTAAGAAACAAGAATGATTTCTCAGCTAAAGAATATAGCAATCATTCAATACCTAACGAGCAGTAATGATTGCCGACACGTTCATTAAATTTTCAATGAAAGACAACCTAATTAATTGACGCGCACTTTTGCGACAAATATCTGTATTCCAAAGACAATAGAACCAACGTCATCAAGAGTAATCAAGTGCGTTCAGGAACAATTAAACAGAAGGAGTCAAGAGTATGAATTACTGGTTAACTGAATAACTTAAAAAGCATCTACTCAAAACAGTTAGCAACGTACTGGAGCTCATGTTCTGAAATATAACATTATCCGGAAATTTTTAAAGAAAAATACGGACATTTCATAAAGGGTTCAAACTTTTTGCGCCGTAGCACTGTTGACAATACTGAGGCTGTTTTGTTTTTTGATACAAATAGTTGCGTCGGACTTCTCGAATGCTGTGTGGTTATGACTGTTGCAGTGCTTTTCCAGTAAGTATTTAAGTCTGATTGGTGGATGTGGTTGGATGCGGTATTTTTTCTTGATTTGCTTTTTGCGCACATGTAAAAAAAATTGCTCATTTCTTTATCTTGAGTTCTTGACTGCAAGATATTGACAGATATTGGTTGTTCATTCTCGTTCCCTCTTGAACGTATTGTCTGGTTGTTGGAACTCTTCATGGGTATGTTGGGTCATTTGGGAGGAAACCTGCCCGTTTATGGATTCATCGGTGTTCATCATTCCTAAATACTCGGCTTCTGGGTTGCTATAGATTGTTGCGCGGGCCTTGGCGATCGCACCTCCAGAAACCGTCTCATGATAATAAGGAGACATCGATATGCAATTAATTCGTGTGTTGGCGATCGCCACTCTTTCGGCGCTCGTCAGTCCTCTCGGCTTCACCCTCGCCACCTCGGCAACGCCTACTAACGACGCTGGCATCCTCATCAGCCAAGCTGATTTGCTTCCCAACTTTGTCCTCAACCGAGCCAAAAACTATGCCCGTCAGCGTGCTGAACGGGAAAACGGCGGCGTCACCGTTTACACCGCAGAGCCTTCCATGCATGGGCCATCTGCTGAATCCCCATTTACCTATAACGATGACGGCAGCATCACCTTCACCTTCCGAGGTGGGCCACTGGGCGTTAATTACTTTAATCGGGAAACTCAGGTCACTGTCAATCAAACTGAAAGCGGTAGTTGGGACATTGTGACCAATTACAACCGCAGAATTGAGCAGACAACGGTTGCTTATCGCGAGATCATTGCCACCACCGTACAAACAAGCGTTGTGCCAGCACCTCCGATTCAATCTGAGCAACGTCCCGGCGATTTTAGTCTGGCGTTGCTCCAATCTCGCACGACATTACCCGAGGCGATCGCCCGAGTGTCTGTTAAGCAAAAGCAGGGAAATTCCTATCTTGGTGAAAAACTAATTGGGGACTTCCGCTATCAAATGAATCAGCGGGCTCAATTTGTCGATGGACTGTACCAGGGCGATCGCGTGGTGGTGCGATTGTTTGACCTCGCCGACAATTTTCTGGGCTACAGCGAGTTTGAGCTGCTAGAAGAGAACTCCGTCGTCAACTTAGTGCTGTCTGATGATCCCTTGGGCGATCGCCTCATTAGGACAGTCATCGGGGGCGATCGCGATCGGAATGGACGCATCGATTCAGGTGTGCAGACCTACGACTATTTCACCCGCGTTACCCGAAGTTCTAATCGCTATGCATCCTCCCAGGTCACATTCCTTGAAAACACCAATCGTCTTGATGTTGATGATTTTGTGGTGACTGGTCTGCCCAGACCGTCTCGTAATTGCGTCTATCCTGACTCATTCCATCGCGGCAACTTTGCTCTCGTGAACTACAGGCTCTACGCCTTTGGTGCTGATCTTACTCCTGCCCTAGTTTCTGTTCCTGGTGAGTTGACCCGCGTCACGACCATCGCTTCTAACACCACCATCACGGCCTACGAGGTGACCAATCTCATCAACACTTACGAAAATGTGAGTTATTCGGATGTTGTCGTTACCTCAACCTGTGATTGGGGCTGCATCGACCAGGATGACGACGATGAGAACTATCGATGGGAATGGGATGACGACGATGATGATGATGATGATGGGCGGCGTCGTAACTGCAATCAAGGTATTGGCAACGGAGCAGAAGGCTGTGACCCAGGAAACTCTCGTCCTCATGGAGGCAGCAATGATGAGGGAGGCAGAAGACCAGGTCACTCTCGATGAATGACGCCATTGTCACAACGGAATGAAATAAACCTCGTCTAGCTTGTAAACGGTCGTTTTTCCGGCGGGATAACGACCGTTTACGGCTTGGCAACGTTTTACAGCGGAACCAGGGTTTGGGGCGCGTATTACGCGCTCCAAACCCTTATTTCTTCGTTGCAATTTTGAGAAATTTGCCAAGTCATGGGCAGTTGCCAATATGTTTTGGGTTTAATCTGCTGATTTTTTGGTGAGAGGGGTAGTATCCTGGCGAAGGAAACTACCCTCTCACATTGGTTACGGTCTATGGGTTATCCGATCCCCCTCGTCTCTAGTTCTTGGTTGGCAAACCATTTGGACGACAGTAATCTCGTGATTGCTGACTGTCGCTTTTCTCTGATGAAACCTGATCTGGGTCGCAGTCAATATACCGAAAGCCATATCCCTGGATCCGTCTATTTACATCTGAATCACGATCTGTCTAGCCCTGTTCAACGTCATGGTGGACGCCATCCACTGCCAGACGTAAATCAGTTCGCTCAGACTCTCAGCTTGATGGGGGTGACGGTGGGGAAAACCTATGTGGTGGCCTACGATGATTCACAGTTTGCTTTCTCGGCTCGGCTATGGTGGCTATTGCGCTATTTCGGCCATGATCAGGTGGCCGTCTTAGACGGAGGATTTCAGACCTGGCAGCAAGCTGGATATCCTGTGACACAAACAGTACCCGTGCCTCAACCTGGATTATTCACACCTACCGTGCGATCGCCCATGGTGGTCACGATTGATGACGTGAGATCACGCGGATCGATTTCAGGGGTTGCCATCGTAGATTCGCGCTCGGGCGAGCGATATCGGGGAGAGCATGAGCCGATCGATCCCATCGCAGGACACATCCCTGGAGCGGTGAATCAGTTTTGGAAAGACGTGACCGATGGCGATGGTCTTGCCCATTCACCCGAAAGGCAGCGATCGCGCTGGCAGTCCGTTGCTGATGCGGATGAAATTATGGTCTATTGTGGGTCAGGAGTAACGGCCTGCGTGAACCTGCTTTCCCTAGAGTTGGCAGGCATAACCACCGGCAAACTCTACGCCGGAAGCTGGAGCGACTGGTGCTCGTATCAGATTCGTTAAGCATTGCCTTATCCGTCGGTGCTTCGAGCACACTGTATGGCGAATTTGTAGTGACCAATCCTAATGCAGACATCCACGACGACATCCACATCCACGGCCTATCCCGTCGCTTTGACCATTGCCGGTTCTGACAGCGGCGGCGGTGCAGGCATCCAAGCTGATTTACGCACGTTTTCGTTTCACAAAGTCCATGGCACCAGTGCGTTGACCTGTATCACCGCACAAAATACGCTCGGGGTAAATCGAGTCGATGCTCTTCCTCCCGAATCTGTCACTGCCCAGATGGAGGCTGTTGTTACCGATATTGGAGTACAGGCTGCCAAAACGGGCATGTTGCTGAATCAAGCGATTATCAAGGTCGTGGCACAACAGCTACAGGATAGTCACATCACTCAGCTAGTGGTCGATCCGGTCATGGTGTCGCGGGCAGGAGCTCAGCTCATCAGTGATGATGCGATCGCCACACTCATCCAACGCCTGATTCCCCATGCTCTTGTGCTAACCCCAAACCGCTACGAAGCCCAAATCTTGAGCACTCTTGAGATTCAGTCCCTAGACGACATGGTAGCCGCAGCGAAAGCTATTCATGCTCTTGGTTGTAACGTCGTATTGGTCAAAGGCGGCGGCATGGACGGAGATTTGCGGGGGGTTGATGTGTATTTTGATGGCGATCGCCTCGACATTTTGAAAACTCACTGTGTGGACACCCCCAATACTCACGGCACAGGCTGTACCTTATCAGCGGCGATCGCGGCGAACCTAGCCCTAGGCCACAATACCTTCACAGCGGTAAACCAAGCAAAACAATATGTCACCCAAGCGCTTCAGCACAGCTTAGCCATTGGCAGCGGACAAGGCCCTGTGGGTCATTTTTTTCCACTGCTTTAAGTCACTGCAAATCAGGCGTTGTCCAACATTGAAGAATGGATCGGTAGGTGATCACAGTTA
>JBCCWF010000333.1:0-7628 GCA_039194035.1 Cyanobacteria bacterium P01_E01_bin.6
CCAGCCAAGAACACAGATTAAGGGACTTGCTGGCATCGCTGAACGTGACGATAAGCAGATAATGGGCGATCGCCATCTATCGTGATCATCGACACAGCATGGCAACGATGTTCCGTCCTATGAGTAAATAGGGAAATATAACTTAATGATTGTCTCCCTTAGCACGATGCAGATTAGAGGTTTGATATGGCAGTAGCCCAGCGTTCGCTCCATCGAGTGGTCATTGTCGGCGGCGGTTTTGGTGGGCTTTATGCAGCCAAAGAACTCGATCGCTCGGAGTGTGACGTCACGCTCATTGATCGTCGCAACTTCCATCTTTTTCAGCCCTTGCTTTATCAAGTTGCGACGGGTGGGTTATCGCCTGCTGATATTGCATCTCCCCTCAGAGTGGTGCTCAGCGGTAAAGAAAACACCACGGTGATGATGGATGAGGTGACGGATATTGATTCTGAAAATCGCCTGATCACCTTGCGAAAATCTCAGTTACCCTACGACACGCTGATTATTTCGACAGGGGTTAGCCACCACTACTTTGGGAATGATCACTGGGCACCCCACGCGCCGGGGCTTAAGACCGTTGAGGATGCGCTCAATATTCGACAGCGTGTGTTTCTGGCCTTTGAAGCGGCAGAGAGAGAATCTGACCCGATTAAACGTCAAGCGTGGCTGACTTTTGTGATCGTTGGAGGGGGGCCGACTGGTGTTGAATTAGCCGGAGCGCTTGCTGAGCTGGCATACTACACGCTCAAGAAGGATTTTCGTCATACAGATACGGCTGAAACCCGCGTGATTTTGTTGGAAGGGATGGATCGCGTTTTGCCACCTTATCCCGCCGAACTTTCTGCTCAAGCGAAAACGGACTTGGAGAAGTTGGGTGTTCAGGTGCAGACCGGACGGATGGTCACCAATATTGAAGAACACACGGTGACGACGAAGCAGGGCGATCGCATCGAAACCATTGAAGCCCGAACGATTTTGTGGGCAGCGGGAGTGAAGGCATCTCCTCTTGGGAAGGTTGTGGCGGAACGAACCGGAGCGGAGCTGGATCGGGTCGGGCGTGTGATTGTTAATAACGATCTGTCAGTTGCGAATGACCCCAATATTTTTGTGATTGGGGATTTAGCCAACTATGCTCATCAGTCTGACAGACCGTTACCCGGAGTAGGGGCCGTGGCGATGCAGCAAGGCAGCTATGTGGCAAAACTCATTAAAGCTCGGCAGAAAGGAGCGTCGTCGTCGCCTTTTCAATACAAAGATGGCGGTAGCTTAGCGGTCATTGGTCGAAATAAGGCCGTTGCTGATTTGAAGTTCACTCAGATGACGGGTTTCCCAGCATGGTTCATCTGGATTTTTGTCCACATTTTCTATCTCGTTGAGTTTGACAACAAGATGTTGGTCGTTACGCAGTGGATTTGGAACTATCTCACCCGCAACCAAGGGGCACGTTTGATTACAGGGAAAGATGCGTTGCCGCCACTCCAGGCTGTCATTGGCAGTACAACGGATCATCGGGTGACTAGCGCCAACGCCAATGGTTCCGCCGACGAAGATGCGACTGCATCGGTGCCCGTGAGCGCGCCAAACTAAGCCGCACTTCAGCATCGCTGGTGTTGTCCATCAATCCGTATCACAACCGAACCCCGACATGTTTAGGCAGTGCTTTGGCAGCCCACACTTGTTGGGGTTTGTCTGATTAAGAGCTAAGTGGGCATTAAGAAAACGTTCGCAATTCCTCAGGGTTCGGTATACTTTCGTGGGAGCTGACAGGGGATTAAATTGGCATGGTAGCAGTAGTAATTCTGGCGGCAGGGCGCGGCACGCGGATGAAATCCGCTCTGCCCAAAGTTCTCCACCCATTGGGGGGGCGATCGCTTGTTGAACATGCCATCTGTAGTTTGGCCAATGTTGAGGTTGATCGCATTTTGGTGGTTGTGGGCTATCAGGGTCAGCAGGTCGAGGCGGCATTGCGATCGCACGATGGTTCTGTGTTTGATCCCCATATACTCCAGTGTGTAGAACAAACGGAGCAGTTGGGAACTGGGCACGCGGTGCAGCAGATTCTTCCATCCCTGAGCGACTACAACGGGGATGTGTTGGTTCTCAATGGGGATGTCCCGTTGCTTCGACCAGAGACCCTGGAGCGGATGCTGCACACTCACCGAGAGAAGAAGAATGCAGCAACCATCCTGACGGCAAACCTGTCTGATCCCACGGGATATGGACGCGTGTTTTGTGATACCAACACCATCGTTAGCCAGATTGTGGAACATCGAGACTGTACGCCAGCGCAGCGTCAAAATCGCCGCGTCAATGCGGGGGTTTACTGCTTTCGATGGGCAGATTTGTCCACAGCATTACCTAATCTCAAAAACGACAACGATCAAAAAGAATATTATCTGACGGATATTATCTCTATGGTTGAGCCAGTGATGGCTGTGGACGTGGATGACCCGCAAGAGATTTTGGGTGTCAACGACCGTCGGCAGCTGGCGATGGCCTACGACATTATGCAAAGTCGTATCAAAGACCACTGGATGGCTGCTGGAGTAACTCTCATTAATCCAGACAGTATCACCATTGATGACACCGTGACCATTGAGCAAGATGTGGTTATTGAACCCCAAAGTCATCTGCGCGGAACAGCGGTCGTGCAGTCGGGTAGCCGCATTGGTCCCGGTAGCCTCATTGAGAATAGTCAGATCGGGGCTGACTCAGCCGTTGAGTTTTCCATCGTGCGCGATAGTGTTGTGGGTGCTTACAGCCGGATTGGTCCTTACACGCATCTGCGGGGACATGCACAAGTTGGCGAGTCGTGCCGTATTGGGAATTTTGTTGAAATCAAGAAATCTGTGGTGGGCGATCGCACTAATGCTGCCCATCTGTCGTATTTAGGAGATGCGACCCTAGGCACCCAGGTCAATATTGGGGCAGGCACTATCACGGCCAATTATGATGGCGTGAAGAAGCACCACATCATGATTGGCGATCGCTCTAAAACAGGCTCGAATAGTGTGCTCGTGGCTCCGGTGACCCTCGGCGCAGATGTCACCATTGCGGCCGGATCAACGGTGACGGAAGACGTGCCCGATGATAGCCTCGTCATCGCGCGGGCGCGGCAGGTGGTGAAATCGGGGTGGCGGTTAGGGGTGAAGGGGTGATGAGGGGATGGAGTAATGGGGTGATGGAGAGATAGAGTGATGGGGTGATGAGAACCACACATCTGTTTGCATGACCTCTTTACTTCTTCACCCTACGACCCCTTCACATCTCCACTTTTCTACGTCTTCACCTCTCTACCTCTTTACTTCTCTACCTCATCAATGGTTCACTTCAAGCATTGAAAATTGACATAATTTTAGGATGCTCTGGTGGCTCAAGTTGTTTTAGACAAGCTGTATAAAACGTTTCCTCAGCGGGCGTCTCGGTCGTCAACGGCGTCTGGGAAGAGTTCATCGACAGAAGAGTCTGGTGATCTGGGAACCATGTCTGCGGCTCCATCCAAGCCGTCTCATCAGGAAAAGGCGATCGCTGCTTCTGCCAGCGTCAGTGTTTTGAGAGACATTAACCTCACCGTGAATGATGGTGAGTTTTTGGTGTTGGTGGGGCCATCGGGTTGTGGCAAAAGCACGTTGCTGCGGCTGATTGCGGGACTGGAATCTTTGACAGCTGGCAATATTCGGGTGGGCGATCGCCTGGTGAATCAGCTGCCACCCAAGCAGCGAGATATTGCGATGGTGTTTCAGAATTATGCGCTCTATCCTCATCTGACGGTCTACGACAATCTGGCCTTTGGACTGCGCCGCATGAATACGGATCAGACGGCTCCGATGGAGCCGTCTTCCCCTGCTAAATCAGCGTCGGCTCCATGGATCCAGGCCGTCAAGCAGCGAGCAGAAACAGTGTTGACTCGGCTTACTCGCCCCCTGCCTTCGGCGTTCCGCTATTGGTCAGAGCAGGAACGCGAGGTGGATAAACGGGTGCGTGAGGTCGCGACGATTCTGCAAATCGAAGCCTTGCTGGATCGTCTCCCCCGACAGTTGTCCGGAGGGCAGAAGCAGCGAGTAGCACTAGGACGAGCCATGGCTCGGAATCCCCAAGTGTTTTTGATGGATGAACCGCTGTCGAACCTGGATGCAAAACTCCGTACGGAGACTCGTGCTCAAATTGTGAACCTCCAGCGCACGTTGGGTACGACTACGATTTACGTCACCCATGACCAGACCGAAGCCATGACCATGGGCGATCGCATTGTCGTGATGAATGCAGGCCAGATTCAGCAAATTGCTAGCCCCATTACCCTCTACAATCGTCCTGCCAATCGGTTTGTGGCCGAGTTTATTGGCACGATGTCGATGAATTTCCTGTCGGTGCAGGTGAAGTCTCCGTCGCTGATCATTCATCCCACATTTCGACTGACGCTGCCTGAGGTCTGGGAACTACCGCTCCGCCGCTATGAGGGGCGATCGCTCTTGTTGGGTATTCGCCCAGAACACCTCAGTATTGGGTTGCCAGCTCCCAAAAACATTCCTGTGCGCGTCAGCCGTATCGAAACCTTGGGCAGCGACACTCATCTCACCGTTCGCTTGAGTGTGGATACCTTTGCGAATTTGGCACTTCCAGACCTGGCCACGTCCGGTGGAATAGACACCCCGGATCTAACTCAGACAACGCTGCAGATACGCATTTCGCCAGATCAATCAACATTCGTGGATGAAAAGTTGTGGCTAGTGATTGATCCGCACAAGATTCATCTCTTCGACCCTGCTACCGACGAGGCGGTGTTGCCGACTCAGCTTGAACCCCATAAGCCGTCATAATTTTTAACGCCTCCAGGGTGTGAACCATGCCAAGAATCCCATAGTCTGAGGAAGGCTGAGGCATGATCGATCCATGGATCGCCTGACTGTTATTCACGTCTTTGCTCTGAAGTTACCAAACGTTCCCCATGCCCTTAAAACTCGTTGAACAATTCGATAGCTCTTTTACGCTCGACCCGGATGCGAAAGAAGCCCTTGTGGCAATGCTCACCAACGATAAATTTTACGATCACATCCTGGCGCAGATGCAATCTACCCCCAATCAGTCCCAGAGCGCCGGACAAGACGAGGGCGATCGCCCACAAACTACTCTCGAATTCACCGGAATGCTATTCCAGCCCGTGCCCTACACCCCCACCGAAACGAAGGGAATGCCCGCAGCCTACGAGAAATATCACAACTCGCCAGACTACCTCATCATTAATGTGCCACCCAACGTCATGTTCAAGGCTAAAATTTTCAAGCCTAGCCGTCTATGTGCGATTTATAAAAAGTGCTGACTCAACACAGTCCCCTTTTGACAGGGAGATTGAAGAAATCCCTCACGCTGCAACCCACTTCTAACCAAGACCTATGCCACCGACAGATTGCGATCGCCCCACCCTCAGCACCCTAGATTTTATTCCCTACATCAGCGACGATGGGCAACTGCCAATCGAGTTCTCGGGGAAGGTGGGGATTTATGCCATTTTCGATGAGCAGCAGACCCTTCACTTTGTTGGCTACTCCCGAAATGTGTTTCTCAGCCTCAAACAGCACCTCATTCGCTGTCCGATGCAGTGTTATTGGGTCAAAGTCACTACCATCGATCGCCCGAGCCGCACCATCTTGGAAGATATTCAGAATGCCTGGATTGAAGAAAATGGGGTGGTTCCCATCGGGAATGGTGACGCAAAGGACACGTGGACGCAGCCCATCGATGCCAAAGCACAGATGACGGATGAAGAGCACGACGCGCTTGCACGGGTCGCCGGAAATACTGAGCAAATCAAGCTCTTGAAATCAGTTGCGCGGCGAGTTGAAGCGGGTATCAATGCCCAGTTGACTGACCGTGGCCTTGCCGAAGCGATTCGCTTTGACCCCAAAATGAAGGAACAGGGATTATTGAACGTCAAACCTTAGAGCCGGACGATGCACGTTCATGCATCGGTAAGACGCTAGCCCCATGCCAAACGCTCTGCCCCTCAACGTATTCATCTCATGATTGGGTAAGGGACTTGCTAGAAAATAAAGCACCAATAGAGGGGCGGCGAGCGTAGCCCGCCGCCCCTCTATTGGTGCTTTATTTGCAGATCCCTAACCTTCTCAGATTCACGACGAAGAAATGAGAGATTGAGACGTACGGAGTGCACCTCAATCTCTCATTCCTTCGTAAACTTTGCTAAGCCGTGCAACCACGCAATTGAAATAGCTAACAGCTTATGAAATGCTGTAACAATGAAGGTGTGATGGTGTGGAGCAGTGGGGAGATGAGAGATGGTTAGTGGGTCTCGAGGATCTGGTAGAGGGTTTGGGAGATGGATTGAAAGTCCTCAGCCATGTCGATGGATCGCAGCAGTTGAGAGTCAATTAGTGCTTTGGCGCGGTCGTCTATAATCTCTCCGTCGAGGGCATGGGCTAAGACATCCGCTGTGCGTCCGCTGCCTTCTACCACAATGACCGGACGATGGGCATCGACATTCTGTTGAGCATCTTTCCAGGTGATTTCGCCTCCATTGGCAAGAATCGCGATGGATGGTTTATCTTTTGCCAATGCTGTTGCAATTTTGGCAATCCACGGCGATTCGTTCCCCCAGTCGGAGCCTGGAACCAGAATGAAGTGAGTGTGATGTGGTTCTAGAGCACACGGATCGTTTGCTAGCTCAAAGGGTGTGTTTGGAAAGTCGGCAAGACCTACCGGAGCTACTCCTAATAAGGGAAACGTGCCGCCAATATTGCTGCGGGCTTGACCGATCAGTTTCATGACGCCGGCATCTGTTCCACCATCAATCACGATCATGTTGAGAGCCTGAGCCATCGGTGCCAGCACACATTCAAACAGCGACTTCAGCCGAGCAAAATCATCTTCTCCGAGCTTGCTTGCTCCCCCGACAACGACCAAGACGGGTGACGAAACCTGTAGTCCCAAGCTGTTAAATGCTGGCCACAAGTCTTCGTCTCTCGTGACCTTAATTGCGGTCGCAATGTGCCCCCCGGCTAGATCGAGAATAAAACGTCTGCTCATCTGGAGTAGCGCTTGCATATAAAAGAAAATCGTCAGTTGATTGATTGAGGCTCTATCTGTGTGACGGGTTGCTGACTATAGATGTGACTGTGCCGCAATGCTGATTTCAGTCAGCTTTCAATGAACTGATATTCGACTAATACTAACGAAGTGTAGCCAAACAACAAGGATTCATCAAAAAAATTTACTCGTTATCACTCTGGTTGAAGTATTCCCTAATTCGGAAAGTCGATCATCTTGAGCCCAATACATTTCATTCGTGATGTGCAAACAGCATACAGCTTGCCACAACATCTTGTAGAAAACCTCGCAAGGTTACCCGGATTGGGTTGACGGCTGGCTCCACAATTGCTGGTTGACACCTGAGGCTAAGGATAGTTTCTTGTGTTCAGTAGGTGGACATCAATAAACGATGCCATAGGGTGCTGTTAGACGGAGCCGTAACGCACCATCCCGTAAGACTGTGAAATTTTTTCCCGGCTTATGTGATATGCCATTCCTGTCAATATGAACGATGCTGAACCGTGCACAGATAAGGGATCTACAAATAGAAAATAAAGTACCAATAGAGGGGCGGGGGGGGGGGG
>JBCCWF010000334.1:0-7621 GCA_039194035.1 Cyanobacteria bacterium P01_E01_bin.6
AGTTGCAACTTTTGGATCAGCATGATTCTTCTGAGCGTCATAAAAATCTCCAGAAATAAAAGTCCCATTTAGTGGTTCTGTGAAATCAAGACACTAGATGTAGCCTTACAAAAGGGTGAAAAAATCATCGAACCGACAGTAAAGAGAATGGAGTGTTGTTAGTCGTGGCGATCGCATTCAATGCGGCAATTTCATCCGAGCTTAATGGAGTGCTCAGCGACGAAACTGAGCTATCCCACATTGACTTTATCTCGGCAAATAAAGCTGGTTCGTTTTCAATGCGCCATAGTGCGGTAATGATTGATGATCCGATGGCTGCATTGGTGTTTAACACTCGTTGCCATGCAGGATTTTGATATAGATCTGTTCTGAATGCTGCCCAGTCTGGATCAGCTGGCGGCGACCAGGTTGCAACGAATGCGTTCGCATCAGCAATTTCTGTCTCTGTCGCTGATGGCTTGAAGTCGATTCGATGCGTTCCATCCTTCAACTCGGCTACACCCGCTATGGGCGCAATCTTTTCGAGTTCATTGTGCAAACTCAGTACTTTATTCATCAGTTAAAAATGGTTCCTGATAACTTTGCAAGATTAAAGGTTGTGGTAATTGACCCTGCTGTGTTCTCCAGGGCTAGGAAATAGTTGAATCCTAACGGCGGGATCTCTGAACGCCCCGACAGTACAGACGAGGCATTACTGGTGCTGACAACGTTGTATTGAGTCGCAAAATCAACGTTGGGGCTGTTGCCCCCTGGGTCGGTTGTCGTGTTTAGGGCACAGACAGTTTGCCCATCTCCCAGCGTATAGACAATATTGGAAGTTCCTGCAACCAGCTCAGTTGCTAGACCATAAACGAACTCAACTCGACAAGCACTTGTTGAGTTGTTCCAGGGCCGATACGTGCTTACGTTATATGTGTGTGTCGTGTCGTCTTCATCAAAAAGTTTGCGTGGCGCGCGATTCGCGGAATTCCACACGAATCTCTTAGCAAACGAATCTTCGCACTGACCCGGCGTTCCAGTTATACGGATAGTTCCAAGGTATCGGCGTTTATCTGAGTCCTTTACCCAGATGCCATTTAATTGAGTAATGGCTGAAGCGCGAACCGATGAACCTGCGCTGCTGTCGCTCCATGCGACCGCCTGCATGGTCAACGTTCCATTGTTGTTGTACAGGAATATGTCGTGGTTTGTATCTGCGGCCAATCCAGATAATGAAAGACCAAGCTCACTAAAATTGAATGCATCCCATCGACTATTTACCGTGTCGAATAGAGCAACAACATCACCGTTGTAGGGCGTGTAATACAACGTAGTCTTAGCAACTTGGTTGACGCTGGATACAGGGATGCCCGTTTCAAGAGTCAACCGCCCTTGCGCAAGTGACGCGATGCCCGCTTGCTTGAATGTTGCAAAAGAGGCGATCGCTACATCATCGCCGCCCAACGCCTGATCGTAGAGAAAACGATCTCTCTGTGCCAATTGTTGAAGAAACTTACCAGGGAATGAAGCGGTTGAACCGCCTTGAACTCTATCTGTTTCTCCGCTAGATGGCCCTTCAACGTCCACAAAAGCGGATGGGGTATCAGGTATTTGGATTGACATATGAGATTGCCCTATTATCGCCTTGAGTATTCCTCAGGCTGTGATCCTAATCCCGCTGTAAAATTCAGAGCCATCATAGAATTCAGCGCCTGAATAGTAGAATTGATTTTCAAATAAGCTAATGTCGCCAATGCGCAGATCTAGCAACTCACTACGCGTATTTTTCCAAACGTTAATCAGCTCAATGATCAGGCTCACTTGATTTTGCGAAACGGGTGCTTTTTGTGGGTCTAGCGTCACAGTAAAGCCACCTGTCCTTCTGCCTGAGTAAGTTTCACGACCATCGTAGAAAGCCGTGCCATCGTAATAAAGAGGTGGATTTTCGCTTACTGTGGCATTCGGGAATCCGACGCTTTCCATTGCCAGAATGATCGCGTGTGGAGTACCCGCCGTCTTGTGTAGGGCGATCGCATTTTTGAGCAAAGTACGTTTTTGCTCATCCGTTTCGGCTAATAACCAGCCTCTGTATCCTGTTACCAGAAACTGCTCAGATAGTGCAGGCAAGATGGATGGCAGAACATTATCAAAGTCATGGATGAGCAGAACGCTTAGATCCAGCTCAAATATGCGTTCATGGGCATCTAAGAAAGCTGAAATCAATTCATCATCGCGAATGGATGGTGGTAGTACTCGCTTGTTTACCATGCCTACAACCCTGGATAAACAGCGTCGTACAAGTTCGATCCTCTCGCTTGCCTGAAAGAACTCCAATAAAGAATTCTGTCGTTCGTGTTAGATGACTTTCCATCATTCCAGCTATTTTTGCACAGGCCAATTTTGAAATACATGTTTAGACCAGCGTATGCATTTTTGCCTGTATCAGAATAAAAAAGTTGATTGTCTATCCAGCACTCAGTCAATCCGTCATTGGGATCAAAAATGATGTGAAATACAAAGTTCATCCATTGCCCAACTTTGTAATTTCCATAGCTGTTAAACGTGCGGTCAACTCGCCTATACGATGAATTGCTTGGACTAGGATTATTGCTTGAATCTCCTCTAATGATGGATTCGATTAATCCATTGTCGAAGATATTAACCAATGGCGGGCCACCTTGAACGCTACTCACCTCATGCCATTGGCCTACAATTTCAGTCCCAGTATCGTATGGAGCGCTATAGGTGGACGGATCTAAATAGATGGCAAATCCGACCCATATTTCGGTGTTTAGTGGGATGAGATTACTTGAGTTAAATCTCAACTCCGATCTCATTCCGCTGGATACTTCCTCAGTTTCAGCATTGTTTTTCAACTGAAACCTCCAGCAATCGAAATTGCCGCCTGCTGGATCTGAAGCGACACTGTAAGGACTGTAAGTTTCTACTGATGGGATTTGAGCAGAAAAAATATTCGTGTCGTATGTTGCCGTCATTGGGATGTCGTGATCATATGTCACGTTTGGGTCACTGGGATTGGGCCCAGTTCCACCACTCCCGCCAGAGCTGCCACTTGATTGATCGCCTGAATCACCTTCCTGAATTGCACTGCCGAATTCGCCCGTATATGAGCTAGTTCCAGGAATTTCAGGAACGGTCAAATCAATGTAGTCAAAGCGGCCTTTTTGAACACCGGATCCCACGGCTGTTGAGTTGGTCGTGGACATCGTGACGGTGATCGTGTCGCCGTTATTGATTGTCCAGTTCAGATAAGACCTAGATGCAGCGGCGATCGCCCCAACGACTCCAGATGTAAAAGATTCAGTGCGACCATTGATTGTGATTTCATAATCAATGGTGTCGTTGTCGTCTGACTCTTGTAGATAGCCGAAAGTGACAGTGTAAGAGCCCGTGGGCAGAGACATGGTGCTAGTAGCACTTCCCGTTGTGGCTCCGTTGTTTAGGCGCACATGGTTATTAGATGCTCCACCACTGGCCGCGCTATCACTAGCCACAAACGCAGCTGTCAATGAAAACGTCTCAGCTTCAACCCGTGTTGTATCTGCTGGGGTTCCTTCTGTCGATGGTGGCAAGAACCGAATGTAATCGAACCTTGGGTATTGTGTGCCGTTCAAATCTCCGGTAATGGTAACGGTTTCGCCATTCACCAACGCCACTTTGCGCCACACAATTTCTTTGTTCTGGTAACTATCCGAGGTTGCAAAGAACCATGTTTGATTGAGGTTTGTGGTTTGAATTCGTGCCTGTGGCGCGCCGCCGTTCCCGGCAACATAACCGACGACCACATCATATTCACCTGTGGCTCCGGTGAATGTGGTCGTTAATGCTCCGGTCGTTTCGTTGTTTTCCAGTTGAGCAACACGTCCGTTGCTGTAACTGAAGTTAGTGGTGTTGCTTCCCGTAATAAGCGGGTTTGTCGCCGCAATGTTTTCGTAGTTTGTTAGGGTAACCGCTTCAAGCTCTTGCCTGATCTCGGTTTCGGTATAGGCTTCAGTTTTAAAGTTGTCGATCCTGCAGTCAATGCTTTGAGCAACTGTGTCTGCTTCAAAGATGAAGCCGCATTTCAACCCAGACGGCTGATTAAACGACTGAATAAGATTCAGCTCACCATTAATCCAAAGCTCAATTTGGAAAACGTTATTTCCTTTATCCCGTTGGATTAAAACAACGTCGTTCCAGTCGTCTGCATTGAAGGATTGATCTAGCTTGTAGGTCAATGCATCGGCTTGATTCGTTTGTCGCTTGCGCAATAATCCTCGCTGCTCGCCTTGGTTATCTTGAATTCGGTAAAAGTAGAAATCTTGAAGCGCTCCACCTAAAAACGCAATGCCGACTCGACTAGGGAACCCCACGGCAGTTCCCAGATACACTCGGCAAGTCAGCTTGAATGAGGAAGACGGAGGATCAATGAGGGCGATCGCATCTGCCTCACTCGTAGAATTCGCAGCAGTGGCAACCAAATAATTGCTTGAAATTTCAAACGTTCCAAGGGTTTGAAATCGGCCTTCATAGGTTGTCAGGTTCGTACCATTGCTGCCCGTAAAATCCAGGTCGACAGCGGCAGATCCTGGAGATGGCGCAATGCTGTTGCCGCCATCAATGACAGATAGGTTTGACGATTGGCCAGATCCAGATCCAGCGATTTGAGTTGCAAACATATCAGTTTTTAGTAACGTACAACCAAATCCTGTAACTAGCTTGCGCTATTGGGGTGAAGCCATCTGGTGTGACTAGCTGCCCAAAAATGGCCGTACTTCCTGCACCACACACAAACGGCTTCCAAGTGTTGTTTGGCGGTAACCCATCAATGTAGCCGACGGTTGAACCGCTTCCGCCATCGGTTTGGATCTGGGCACCATCAAACGTGATCCAGGTAATGAAGTTGGCATTAGGAGCCTGGTTGAAAGCGGCGTTATCGTTTACAGCAGTCGGATTGACGGAGTAAAGATACAAAAGGAGCTTGTTCGAGAATGCTTTGTGTGACGTTTCTAACAGCGCACCTTGAACATACCCATTGCCGCCTGCAACTCGCGCTGCATTTGCAAAGGTTAGGTTCGATGCGCCTGATGTTGAGTTGGCGATCGCATCTCCAGGGTTGTAAGTTGATGCATCATTGGGGCGAGTAAATGATGCGACTGAGAACCCAGTATGCCCGCCGAGGCTGCCTATATGGTTTTCACCTGCCGTCAGCTCAGGTTCTGTGAATGGGTTTTGTTCTGTGCCTGGCCCTATTTTGTTGATCCAGGTGACAGAACCGTCAGCATCCAATGTTTTATAAGGCATCAGATAACTCCCCAAAGTGCTGCGTGAAATCTATTGTTGAATTGCGCCACGGCATTGATGAATGCATTCTCGGTGTTGCTAGTCTCCGTTTGTGTGTTCCCGCCTGAGAAAATGGCTTGGACACGATAAACGTAGATTCCATTTGCTTTGCCAGTTAATTGATTGCTGCCGTCTAGGGTTACGGGTTGGTATACCCCACCATTCACGGATTCTTGAACGACGTAGGTTGCACCGCTGACGTTCGGTGAAATAGTGATCGTAATTGTCCAGTTGTTTGGCGTTCCTGTTGCTGTTGCTGTCACCGCAAATGCATCTACGCTTACATCTGGTGGAGAGCTACCGATCAGCGTTGCGCTTACATTTATTGCATTTGCCCACTGGGAAGAATCAACAATTATGTTTGCAATTGGCTGGAGTAGAGAGACGTCGTAAACGCCGTCAATCGCTGTCAATTCACCAATGATTTGATTGAGTACGATGTCTCGGCCCAGTCCGTCCCGTCTATCTTGCGCGTAAGCTTCAGCGGTTGACTGAATGGCCGTTGCAACGCTGGATGAATCAGCATTCAAATCGAGTGTTACTTGAGCGTTGATCTCGTAAGAAACTTGAGATGGACTAAGAACAGTCACCTCATCGCACAATGGTCGTACTGCATTGTCTTGAAGTGCGGTATTGACTGTATTCAGCAATTCGGCGGTTGGGAGTGCTGGCCCCGACGCAAGAACGTAGACGTAAACTGAAACCCTAAAAGGCGTAAGTGGTGGCCCCACAACAGCGACGTCGAAAACATCACTATCTGCACTTCGGGCGAAGAATTCATAGGCAGCGGTAGGTCCTGCAACGCTAAATTTTGAAGGTGCTAGCTTCAGGCGAATACGGTAATTTTCATCTAGTTCAACATCAGCGCCGCCATTTGTAATTGAGATGTTGGTGGCAGAGCTGACATAGGGCGAGGGATCGACAATGGCGGATACTTCACCTACTTGGTATCCATTGCCGATGATGCCAACGACACTACACGTTGCTTGAACGGTTCCGTTCGAGCTTCCTATTCCGATCACCAAATCAGTGTCGGTTGCAAATTCCAAAGAACCATCGGATGACTGTACCCTTGTTCCTTGCGGTACGAGCGCAGAGATGTTCGTTGCGTCCGAATCCTTAGTGAATCGAAGCGTAGTGACTGCTGCTGCTGCGGTTAATCGTGGTGCGTCAAACGCCTCGCCAATCAAATCCAAGTATTGATTTTGCGCGTAACTGACGAGGTTCTGCTCACCCGTAAACTGAATCGCCGCCCTTATCAGCGTCTCTCGATAGGCCATGACAGCCAAAAACAGGCGGATCGGTTCACCATCGTAGATTCGATCTCGTTGCAGCTCCTGTGCTGTGCGATCAACGATTTCGGTTTCTACTGTTGCTGGATCGCGGGAGACAAAATTAGGAGGGGCGATCGCCATGTCAAAGCCTGATGCGGTTCACCCTTCAGGATTCCTACTCTTCTCGCGTGGCATAGTCGGAGATTGTATTGGCTACCGATTTTGCTTTTTCAACCCTCGAACTGCCAAGCACGTTGCTGAGCGTATCTCGTGCAACTTTCTGAGCGCGATCGCCCGCTTCTTCTAAAATCTCGTCTTTAATGTCGTTCTTTACCCAGTTGATGATTAGTCGCTTCAGCCAATTCATTGCTATACCTCAACGGTTGTAGTGCTTTCCAATTCGGATTCTTTCACTTGCCATCGGACAGTAATTCTCAGCTTTTCTAATTCAGACTGGCTGACAGGTGCTACCGTTATTTGCTTGATGTCTACCCTGGGTTCGTGCCGTTGGATGCTTCTGGTGATGCCTTCAATAAGGCGCGATCGCACTGTATTGACTGGTTTGTCAATCAGTTCATTGAGGTCGTTAAACCAGTCGGGGTGATGCGGCACACTGTTGAATGGCGTCGTGAGAATCACTTTGATCGCCTGGTCGATGTGGTCCAAGTTGGTTGCGATTTGGCCTGGAGTGCCAAAAAGATTGAACCCATACCATTCGTCTTCGATATTTTGAATGACCGGGAATGGCGATGCTGTGGTCATGGCTTTTACTTGCGTTTGCTATAAGGATTCCAAGGCTATAGCTGGCCCGACGTTACAAGTGCATCTGCCCCGTTCGACTCGGTGTCGTTGTCCATGGCTCCAATGACGGCGATCGCCCTGCTATTCACGACTTGGCAAAGTTCGGGGAATCGGGTAAACGGGATAGTCACAGACGATTGAAATGCGGGATGATTCTCACAGCAGAGTCATATAGCCGGACAACCATGCTTCCATTTGTTGGCATACCCCCTACGATTCAAGCC
>JBCCWF010000335.1:0-7619 GCA_039194035.1 Cyanobacteria bacterium P01_E01_bin.6
AAAACAACTCAAAACAACTTAAAAAAAACCCTCCACTAAATAAAACCAAAAACCCCAACCCCGCCTCCCCCCGCTGCGCGGCCGACGCAGGATTTGGGAGGATACGTTTAATGATGACTATCTACTGAGACATCAATAAACTCACTTCAAAAACCTGGGGAGCGACCCTGAGGGTCGCTCCCCAGGTTTTTGAAGTGAGTTTAATCACGCCAAGCTACTGAAGTTGGGTTTAAGTATTGGAGAACGTTCACTGTGGTGTCATCTAGTTAAGCCGTCTTTCTCAATGGGAACCCATTCTCCATTCACCGTCAGCCCCAAAATCATAGCGTCATGGGGATGAATCTTAGTTCCTGTCAACACACATTGCTCTTCTTTCTCAGCCGTTGCGGCCACGCTAGCCCGAATATCCTCTCGCGTCCACGTTGTTTGCCTCTCCTCAGCCTGCTGCTGCACATAATCCCACAACACGTCCCGAATCAGAGCTTGATAGCCATGGCGACCGGCAATTCGTTTGAGGTGTTCTTTGAGGCCACGCTCTAGTCGAATGCTCGTCACTTCCATTTCTGTGGTTGGTGTTCGCTGGGGTTGTGCATCGCTCAGGGTTTGCATTCATTCCTCCAATTTAGGGGTGGATACTACAAGATTTAAGATGAAGCTCTTGATAGACGGACAAATTGCAGTGGGGTTGAAACAACGGATTGACGTTGACTGACTGCAAAAATTCATGGCCAAATTATGAGAGGCTTTCTTGCATAATACACCTGTAGTTTAGGGTTCCCCACGGAGATAAAGGTCTATATGAAAAAATATTTCTTACGGCAATCCATGCTGAGGCATAAAAATCAAAAAACTCCGAAATAAGTGGTGGTCATCATTAACCGTAAAACCCATAAAACCCTGTGCCGCCCGCTGAGCAGGCGGCACAGGGTTTTATGGGTTTTGGTTTTAATTCCATCCAGGTACTTACCATCATCACTAAAATGCCTTCCGGTTCTAGTCCATGCCTATTCCTAAAAACGAGACATCCCAGGCATTCATCCCTGGGATGTCTACGAAAAAGGCGAGACGTTAAGGGATAAGACAACCAGACACGTTGCTTCCTCTCAACGCTAGAATAAATTTTTGTAGCGTTTAATACTATTTTGGAGCAAGTGTTATGGCTCTTCAGTTAGATGCGGAACTGCTCACGGAGATGTTTGAGCATGCAGAGCGCGTTTATCCAGAGGAGTGTTGTGGTCTTTTATTAGGACAGATCCAGCACCATGAGTCACGTCAGCAGGAATTCGGTCAATCAACTACCCATAAAACGGTCGTTGAATTATGGGAGACTCAGAACTCATGGAATGCCGAAGCAGAAGAATCGTTAGCAGAGCTAGCGTCTCATGCAGGTCACCACAGCCTGACAAAATCACGGCGTTATTGGATTGATCCTCAACACATGCTCGACGCTCAGCGCTATGCGCGCGATCGCCAGCTCGACATCATCGGCATTTATCATTCACACCCTGACCATCCAGCCATCCCTTCAGAGTGCGATCGCGCTGCTGCATGGCATCAATATTCTTATATGATTGTTTCCGTCCAACACGGCAAGGCGAAACATGTTTTATCCTGGACTCTTGATGAGGAGAATCAATTCCAATCGGAAGAGATTCAAGCCGCTACCCCGTTGAGTATCTCGTGATAGTGGAGCCGTGATTCAATCAGTCAAGCTGATTTTTTTGAATTTACATTCCAATATCGTGTTACGTTATCAGACATTAATCGCTATTCACCACGCCTAGTGCATTTTTCAACGTCCCTATGCTGAATCCAAACCTGGACGATATCCAGCTCACTCGCGAAGAATATGAACGCTTTTCTCGGCACCTGATTCTGCCGGAGGTCGGACTGGACGGCCAGAAGCGTCTCAAAGCTGCCAGTGTGCTCTGCATTGGCACAGGGGGACTTGGGTCTCCTCTATTGCTCTACCTTGCTGCCGCTGGCATTGGACGAATTGGAGTTGTCGATTTTGATATTGTCGATCGCTCCAACTTACAACGTCAGGTCATTCATGGAACGTCATGGGTCGGCAAGCCAAAAATTGAGTCTGCCAAGCATCGCATCCAAGAAATCAACCCCGCGTGCCAAGTTGATTTGTATGAAACTCGCCTCAGTTCAGAAAATGCGCTGGAACTGTTCAAAGATTATGACGTTATCGTGGATGGCACCGATAACTTCCCGACACGCTACCTTGTGAACGATGCTTGTGTGTTGATGAATAAGCCGAATGTGTACGGCTCAATTTTCCGATTTGAAGGGCAAGCGACAGTCTTCAACTACGAGGGTGGTCCAAACTACCGCGACTTGTATCCAGAGCCACCACCGCCAGGGCTGGTTCCTTCTTGCGCAGAAGGCGGTGTGTTGGGTGTGCTCTGCGGCATCATTGGCACCATTCAGGCAACTGAAACCGTCAAAATTATTTTAGGTCAGGGCAATACATTGAGCGGTCGATTGTTGCTGTATAATGCCCTCGATATGTCATTTCGAGAGCTGAAGCTGCGCCCCAATCCAGTGCGCCCAGTCATCGAAAAACTCATTGATTACGAACAATTCTGCGGTATTCCCCAAGCGAAAGCGGCAGAAGAAGAGGAAAAGGCCATGATGTCTGAGATGACGGTTCAAGAACTCAAAGAGCTGCTGGATAGTGGAGCCGATGATTTTGTACTCCTCGATGTGCGGAATCCTCACGAATACGACATTGCAAGTATTCCAGGAGCAATTCTCATCCCTCTATCAGATATTGAAGGTGGCGATGGAGTTGAGCAAGTTAAGGAGATGCTCAATGGTCATCGACTGATTGCTCACTGCAAGATGGGCGGTCGTTCGGCTAAGGCTCTCAGCATTCTTAAGGATGCTGGCATTGAAGGAACAAATGTGAAGGGCGGTATCTTGGCGTGGAGCCGCGAAGTTGATTCATCTGTTCCTGAATATTAAGCAGTACTGGAATAAGAGATGCACAACTAGGGACGCGCAATTCGTTGTGCGTCCCTAGTTGTGCATCTCTATGGGCATATCTAACAAATATATGTTTTGATCGAAACTGTTTGTTGATAGCGCTTAACTGAATCAGTACCTCGGCACAATTAAAAAACGAATTCAAAACTCTGCACCGCCCGCGCAGCGTTCAACACAGAGTTGTATGGGTTTTACGGTTAATGGTGACGACCTACTTAGACAGTGCTGTTGATAAGGGATTTTACATTTTCTTGGAAGACTTATGGCTCGATTTTTTCTTGTGTGTGGAGCGATCGCCGGAGCGTTATCGGTGATGTTGGGAGCGTTTGCATCCCATGCCCTCGAAGGTCGATTGCTTGAGCGATCGCTTGAAGTTTTTGCCACCGGAGTGCGCTATCAAATGCACCATGCACTGGCACTGGTATTGGTCGGTACGTTGCTCAGCCTACAGCCAAAATCGAGTGTGTGGCTGAATATATCAGGCATTAGCTTCATTATTGGCATGATCATCTTCTCTGGGAGCCTTTATCTTTTAGGCTTCTTAGGAATCCCATGGATGGGGGCGATTACGCCGATTGGTGGAGTAGCCTTTATTGTTGGATGGAGCTGTTTGGCGATCGGCGCGTTGAATGTACAACTCTCGCCCAAACTTTAGAGTGCTCTATCGGCCATATTCGTAAAGAACCGGAGCTTGACCTTCTTTCCACAACCATAGACTTTCCGCTCCATCCGCATCTCGACTCCAGGGATCAAGGCTTGCCGCAGTCCAACCATAGGGATCAACGATTGTCCACTCTTGACTGCGAGAGATGCGGTAAACCCCAAAATGCAGATGCGGCCCAGTGCTACACCCTGTATTTCCAGATAGTCCAATCACTTGACCTGCTTTCACCGACTGCCCCGCTACCACATCGATCCGGCTCAAATGAATATATTCACTGGCAAAGCGATCGCCATTGGGTGCTGAATGCTCAATATATACCTCTAACCCTGCAGTCTCTTGATTCAACGGTGGGCAGAAAAATGACTCACTTTTTCCAGCAGTATGAATCACCCCATCGGCCACTGAAAGCAGCGGTGTCCCTTCAGGGGTAGACCAGTCATAGCCAGCGTGTCCGTCAATGCCAGCCCCTGGGCTTCCAATCGACAGCTGCTGACCGGCCCAAGTCATGAGATAGCCATTATTATCCTGAAATTGTCGTGGTACCTGATGATCAAAGTAGTTGGTCGTCAAAAACTCTAGATCAAACGGTTTTTGGAAGAGTGGTAGGTGTGATGCTTGTGAGTCGGGGTTGCTGCGTTCTATCCGATTAAGCGTAAATGTGCCATTTTGCTTTTGGCAGGCATCTTTTGCATTGACCTTGCCTGAAAATGCGGTTGAAGATCCTGGGGTTGCCTTGTCAGATGTACCGCTAAAAGCCACCTCAAATCCACCGATAGAGGGTGGCGTTAACGTCATGGTAATTGCTGTATCGGTCACTGTTCCGATAAGGGTCGCCGCATCATGTTGATTGTTCCAGACCCACGGAAGTTTTCCTTCAAGGCGATCGCCCCGCATGCTCAACAGCATCGTTTGCGTACCATCTTGCTGACATCGTCCGTTGGTGACCCAATAGCCTGGAAACCGAAGGAGCCACGATCCATCCGAGTCGAGTGTTGTGACGATGGATGTGTCATCTTGTGAGGGTTGGGGGGTGACCGTGTTGTCCTGGGATGACAGATTGGGGAGAATCATACAGCTTACAAGAGCCGTCACACACACCAAGACCAACCATCGAAGATAGCGACTTACCATTGTCATGTGCCATTTGTCCGTTCACTCTAGAATTCTAAAAGACCCTGAGGAGTTTAGCGTTTGGGTTGTCGGCATCTCATGAATGCTTTATACAAGTCCGGTTTCTACCAGGGCTGATAACTTAAGCCGGGAAGAATTTAGCGGAATTCTGGGGCGCGAAGTGCCCCAGAATTCCGCCTTAACATACAAGCCTATACCAGTTCAGTTAGTCGCACTATGAGCGAACTCCATCCCATATCAGATTTTATTCAGACCAATGCATCCATGCTGGAGTGCTCTGTTGATGGTCAATTGTCGGCGTCATCATCAGAGTATTTAGAGGAGGATGTTCATCTCTATTCCTATGAAGGGCAATGCCCACAGACGGGAATACACGTAGTGCTTCCCCGAACCCCATTCGCTGAGGCGATCGCCCACGGTCTGATGCATCACCTGTCGCAGAAGCCAGAGATGAGCCGTGAAGGCAAGATGTTTGGCGTGCTGCTGGTTAAGACGCCTGATGAACAGCTCCGGGTGCTCAAGGCATTTTCAGGGCTATTGAACGGACAGAATGTTGTACCGGGGTGGGTGCCACCGATTCCGGGTCGAGAGCAGGTAGTGTTTGAGGAGGCTCGTACACTGGTGCAGCTCGATAGGATTAAGCAGCAGATGATTGAGCTAAAGCGACGACCAGAACGGCACGACTATGACCGCCTCAATAAGGAATTCAAACAAGGCTGGCAAGCGTTAGGCGATCGCCAGCGTCAGCAGAAGGAAGCACGCACGCACCAGCGTCAGCAGCTTCATACAAGACTAATTCAGCAGACGTTGACTCCGACAGACTATGCCCATGCCATTGAGGCATTGGATGAAGAGAGTCGTATGGATGGGATTGAACGACGTACATTCAAACGAGAGCGAGATGCTGTTCTGGCCCCTCTCCGGCAGAAACTGGATGAGGGCGATCGCCAAATCCGCTGCCTCAAAGCAGAACGCAAGCAGCTGTCTCGAACGCTTCAGGCACAAATGCATGCTGTGTACCGCCTGACTAATTTTCGTGGAACGTCATTAGATCTCCAGTCTCTGATGCCGACTGGCGCGATTCCGACGGGAACAGGCGATTGTTGTGCTCCTAAGTTATTGCACTATGCAGCAACTCATCAGGTCAGCCCTGTGGCGATGGCTGAGTTTTGGTGGGGGCCGTCGCCACCCCGCAGCGATAAGGTTCAAGGTGAATTCTATGGAGCGTGTGCTGAACGATGTCAACCAATGATGGGATTTCTGCTCTCGGGACTGGATGTTGCCATTCGACGCCGCATGCACGAACACAATCTATCGATGTCACGGGCAGAGATGCCTATTGTGTACGAAGATGAATGGCTCATTGTCGTAGACAAACCTCCTGGGCTGCTCTCCGTGCCGGGACGTCATGCCTTACAACAAGATAGTGTGCCCAGTCGGCTACGTTTGGCCTTGCCCGAAGATGCCTATATTGCAGCGGTGCATCGATTAGACCGGGATACGTCAGGCATTCTGCTCTTAGCTAAAAATACCGCCACTTATGCTCACCTTAGTCAGCAGTTTCAGCAGCGCACCGTCAAAAAGGTCTATGGCGCCATTCTAGATGGCGTTGTGTTGCATGACGAGGGTGTGGTAGACCTGCCGCTGAGCGCTAATTTGAACGATCGCCCCCGACAGCATGTGAATATGGACACTGGAAAATCCAGTATTACTCATTTCCAGGTGATTGCTCGTCAGGAGACGACAACCCATATCGAATTTGTACCATTGACCGGGCGCACCCATCAGCTGCGGGTTCATGCTGCAGATCCAAAGGGGTTGGGCATACCGATTGTGGGCGATCGCCTCTATGGTTCCGGCAAAATGGGCGATCGCCTGTGCCTCCATGCAGCGCAATTAACGGTGATGCATCCAGTCCTCCATCACACCCTAAACCTGACATCGACCGTTCCTTTCTTTGCAGAATCGTAGAAATTGTCTGGAAGGTTTTTAGCCACACGACTTGGCAAGGTTTACGAAGAAATGAATCCGCGAACTTTGCCAAGTCGTGTAATCAAACAAGATTGCTGGATTAGTTTTGGTTTAACATAAACGTACGGTGACAATTCTCATGAGAAGACCACCGATTCGGTAGGGCTGAATGCTTGATTGCAGACAGCGTGTGAAAAGTTACGCCACCAAAAAGTAAGACGGTAGATTGAGAGTCAACCTATGGCAGACGATACACAAGATAAAAAGCCTCCGGCTAAAGCCGTAGATGCTAAAGCTTCTGACAGTGGAGCGAAAAAAAAGGCAGCGGCTGCGAAGCCAGCAGGAGCGAAGCCAGCAGGAGCGAAGCCTAAGAAAGAAAAGCCACCAGCAGTTGAAGACAAACCGTTTTCAGAATTTATCACCAGTCACTTTATCCCAGCGATTCAAAAATCATTGAATGCTGAAGGCATTGATGATTTAAGTTTGTCATTGGAAAAGCGACCGATTCCAATCAAAGGCTTCGATCAGTCATCCACCTGTTCACAAGTGGTAGGAAACTGGAATCGCGATAATCGAACATTTTTCATCGCCTTCCAAAAGGACGACATTAAAGCACCAAAGTTTTACTCAGCATCAGATTCAGGGTCAGACCCTGCAACTCTAGAGTCCTTTATGATCGATGAGCGACGGATTACCCTTGACCTGATGGTGTTTTACGTTGTGCAGCGGCTCAATGGGCAAAAATGGCTCACTCGGAATTGATCAGTCAAAAATCCCAATTATTTTGTCCATTGACTGAGGTACTTGCAAACCCAATAGAAGGGGGGGGGGGGGATCCCCCCCCCCCCCGATGTTG
>JBCCWF010000336.1:0-7567 GCA_039194035.1 Cyanobacteria bacterium P01_E01_bin.6
AGATAGCCTTTCCACGGGTTTGTTTGGACGAGCGTATATCTCGAGACGTGTGGAGCGATGCGTTGCCATCTGTTGTGAGTTCCCCATCAGATGCCCTAAGCACGTAGTATCCAGAGGTATCTGTCAAGCCGAGATCTGCGGCAGTCTGAGGTCCGTTAGTATCATTGACGAGTCGGCGAGGATCCAACCCTGGTGATAGATCTGCTGGGTCGATATCGGCAGGAAGATCGGGGGACGACACCGGATGTGTGAAGTCCATCACCGGTGTTTCCAATTGATTGACGAACTTGATGCGATCGCGAATCGCAGCCAAATCCTCGATCCCTTGAACGACAATTCCCGTGTCGTTGAGGTCGTAGGGAGTTAAGAACGTACCGTTTTTAGGAAGATCGTTATTGCCCCACGTAATATATAAGGCTTTTTCATTGGTGCGGGAGCTAACATAACCGTCTTTTTCGTTCTCTGGATTCCAAGTAATCGTCGAGACTTTCAAATCGCTGAGGCTATTGACCCCTTTAGCTGCAATTTCAATCCTGTCGTCCTTAGGATTGAAATCCCGTAAGATCTGTACTCCTTCGTCACCGGCTTGGAAGGTGTCATTGCCTTCATTCCCTTCCAACCAATTGCGACCAGCATCGCCTCGTAAAGTATCGTCACCAGCTTCCCCAATTAGATGGTCATTACCACCCATTCCGGAGATCCAGTCATTACCTTCACCACCATAAACGCCTTCATCTTGTTCGACGCCTCGATACAGGTCATCACCACCCAATGCATTGAAGTCAACAACTGCTGCGAATACCAATCCATTGAAGTCTAGATGGTCAGCCGTGTCTGTACCGGTGAATTTCCAAAATGGGTCACCTTGTTGTGGGCCAATGGCTTCGATGGATTGTTCGTAGGCACTGAAGCGGCTAAATGCTGCCCCATAGATGCCGCCACCCATAATTTGAATAGAGTCGTATCCTTCCCCACCAAAAATCTGATCGACCCAGGGGGATTCACCATTGACCAGAAAATGATCGTCCCCTTTGCCACCAATTAAGATGTCACGGTCAACACCAAGGACACCTTGCACTCCTAAGATGTCTTTCGCCCTAATAAAGGAACCTACGATGACATCATCTCCGTCACCGCCATAGATGACATCGTTACCGCCATTTCCACGCAGGAAGTCATCACCTTTTCCGCCCACGATGTAGTCGTTGGAAGAACTGCCTTTTTCTGACTCAATGACATCTTGGCCATCAGTCCCGATATAGGCATCGTTCGAATAGTCAGGGCCGAAGGAGATTCGGGTTTGTTCATCCTCAAACCCAACTGAATTCAAGTTTTTAACAGTAATGTTGCTCGTCCCAGCTTCTCCAAAGGCGACGCCTTTGACATCATCTAAAGAGTATTTGTCTCCTTGTTCTCTGGAGATCGAGCCATCGGCTATAACCGTGACGTCAGAAAAATCGATTGCCGAGCTATCTTGCAATAAAATGCCATTCTGGTTTACCCCCCAAAACTTCAGGTCGTCAACCTCAAATCGTGCGTTATGGCTGCGAACCTGACCATCTTCAGTCACAAAAATCGGGTTTAGATCGGAATCACCATCTGGGTTGCGTTGAACCAGCCAGAAAACCGCTCCATTATCTAAGTTACTGTCCTCAAAATCACTAACACCTTTAGGGGGAGCCGCACCAATAGCAATGCGATCGGTGTCCTCAAATCCAGCAGCCCTTAATGCTTTGTAAGTGTCAGTTTCGGTGATTGTGCCATCTTCTTCCCGAACGCGCAGATTTCCAACAGCAACAGTCAAAGCATCTTTATTGGCTAATTCCCAGCTATCTGCAAAGAAAGTAATAGCCGTTTGAGCGCTGGCGGCAGCGTTATCTTCAATAACGATCTGACCTGCTCCCTGAACCCAATAAGCTTCAGTACGACCAAAGTCAAATGTAAGAGTACTGCTGGGGGCTACGTCAATATTGCTGTTAGGATTGCCAGGATTCCAGAAGTCTAGCTTTTCATTGCTGTCACCAGCAGAGACCTCCTTTCCAGTCACCTTCAGCACTAGGTTATTTCGCCAAATGCCAATTTCATCACCGGCCTCAGCGACTAATCCCGAACCAACCGTCTCGTAAATGATGTTGTCAATTGCATTTAAATGGGCCTGGTGGTGAACGAGTCCCCAGCCTGGCGAGCCCTTGACTACTACACCAATTGCTTCCGATGGAGCTTGAGTAATATCTTCTGCTCCGGTTCGGTGAAAGTGCAAGCCATAACGCCCCTTTGCATTCGTTTTCTTATCAGCAATTTTGGCTTTGTCCGAACGGCCCAGATCGACGAAAGCTGCGTTATGCACCATAACATCGGGATTGTGCATAACCATGACGTGCCCGCGCTGGTGCACATCCCCGCCATTCTGAGATAGTGAGGCTTCGCCAGCCTCAGAGGATACAGTAATATTCCGACTTAGATTTGCAACGTAAATATTGAGATCGCTGCTAGTAATACCGTTACCTTGCGGACGAGTGTGGTCAAATCGCAGCTTATTTGAGCCAGTGTCCAGGTTTTTGAACGTAATGCTGACGGTACCATCGCTATTGTCAGTGATGCTGACGATTTCTAGCTCTTCATCGTGAAAGCGGGTGTTGTTCTTATCTGAACCATTGGGATTAGTATAGGTTCCTGCTAAGACAAGGGTGTCACCCACCTGCCAACCACTTGGGTTGCCTTTCAAAATCAGCTCTGTATCATTTGCCTGTGCATCTTGAGCCAGAGATAGTTTTGAGGTTTTGGCTGCCCCAAAAATATCTACAGTTCCGTGAGTGACAATTCCCTTAGAAAACTGGCCAGGGTCCCAAGAACGCTTGTCAGCAGGCTGACCATCTTTGCGAATGACAATGTCAGTCGTTACTCCTGCAGAAACCGGTTTTCCTTCAGTACCGATTGTTAGGTCACTCCCTCCTGAAGTGAGCAAACTATCCACCACCATTTTGGTGCTGGTATCGGTCGAAAACTTTAGCCCACCCTTGACATAAACAATGTCCAGACGAGTTTCCGAGCTGGCATCGTATTCAACATCAACAGTTGGAGGTATATAAACCAATGCATCCTGTCCGGGGATCTTCCCACCTTCCCACGTATTAGGATCTGACCAAGCCCCCGAACGGATTGCTCTTACAACTCGACCTGAATTGGCGATCAAATGCCCTTCTACCGAACTAAAAAAGTTCAAATGCTCGGCTTGCTTAACTGCTTGTGCCGGGTCTTCCATTCCACCGTGTTGCAGCGTGTGGTTATCCGCTTTAGCAGACAGCCCTTCTACTCCACTACCAGTATCGATACCTACTCTTGGGGCGGCAGGTTGATGATGGCCGCTATGGCCGCTATGGCCGCTATGGTCGTTGTGGCTTGGAGAGCTAGCCTGATGATGGCCATTATGAGTGGAATCATTCATATCGCTAGTCATCGCATTCATCGGGAATAAACCTTGGTAAGTGAGTGGGAGCTGAGGTGATTCAAATGAAATACGGCTCTACAAGGTATCGGTAGCGCCTTATGCTTTTGAGGAGAATATAAAGAAATAATAAAGATACTGTTAGGTGCGCATGACCTTCAGGCGTTTGAGAAACTCGAACGCTGATCCGGTCAGTTATTCGCATTTGCTTACAGAGCTGTCATGTAAAGGAGTTGACTTACAAGTAGGAAGTTAAACAGGTCAAACCATTGGTTTTTCTGGCAATTTTGATTCATCAACATATATAGATGCATTGAAGTAGTCATAGGGGACATATATGCATCTATGTAGTCTTTGCTCTCATATACTTGAGATTCACCTTTGTGAACCAATCTTTATGAAGTTAAGATGAACTTGCCCTGAATTATGTGTGTTCTTTCAGGTCATACTACGTATTAGCACTTAAATTACTGGGATTGGAACTACCCGGTCAGCATTCTTTCAGATAGGTAGTATTGCAATAACCGTCCAATATTGGTACTGCTCTGCTCGACGGTTCCACCGCTGAGAGCGAGAGGCCGAAGGCGTTCGCCCTCAAGCAATTAGTTAAGCAAGGGTAGTCAGAAAGGAAAACCTCAAGCACATTCCAAGTTGCGTGTTCCCAGTCCAATGCTGATGCCGAGCGAGTCAACGGCGAGGCCTAGTTAACCAAGATGAACGCAATCATGCAACCCAGTAGGTAACGATAAAATTCTCCCACTATCGCTAGATGGGTGGACCGATTTGCTCTCCGAGCTAGATATAGCGCTAGCCATTTCAGTTAAGACAGAGATTTCTAAGCATCATCAGAGATGGGCATAGCTGCAATGTCCGCAGTGGTATGGCCACTGCTATAGCTGAAGGATCCATGCCCTCATGAGTACCAAACCGAGGATTACTGGAGAATTGGTGACAACTAGGTCAGTTCAAACAGGTCAAAGGAATTGGAAAATATCTCTATCGCTCTGTCGAGCCCAATGACAGCACTTTCCACTTTTGGCTAGCTGCTAGACAAGAGGGCATTAGCTCCAGGTAGGGAGCACAAGAACGGTGAAATGTATTGGCGACGGTTTGCCGTCGATAAGCGATCGCCTATATCAATTATGGCAAGGCTGGTGCTCTGATCTTTTCCCAGAAACGCCATAACATGGAGGTCAAGTACACCGGTAAAACCAGTAGCGTTGATCGCTTCAACTGCACAATGCACCAGCGGATGACTGGTTTAATACACATACTATGTGCTCTTATTTAGCAGGGATTTCCATCATGAAAGTGATTAGCATTTCAGAAACATTTATTTACGACCAAGCCTATGCGGCTAATACCATACTGCAATAACTCAGGCAACAAAGAACTAACATAAGAGCGCTTTGTATGCTGAAGACGCACAATAAGAATGGAAATATCTGTTGCTTTCGCTAGCAAAAGGCGATTAGGCATATCAGAGATATTGCAAGAATCATAGATGATTAGATCGAATTTTTCAAAAATGTTATTTTGCAAATCATCTATTTTTTCCAGGGACGTAAGATTTTTAAAGAGCATTGAATAATTAAATCGTAAAATCCAAAATCCAGTACTATTTTGATATTCAATCGGCTGAGGTACTATACTTCCATCTTGTCGCTTGAGGACAAGACTCTTATCGCTGCTTTGTAAATCCGATCCATGATTATTCTCCGCGTCTTCTTTCGAAGAAATTAGATTGATTTTATCTTGAACTAGTAGAACTTTCTTTCCATCCATAACCGCTATATTAGCCAAGTTATATGCAAACATTGATTTACCATCTTCAGGCATAGCTGAGGTTACAAATATGGAACGGTAACCTAAAGGTGAACTTAGAGAGCTTAGCATTCCTAGTTTTGCATAGATTGCACTAAAATCTGTATCTAGAAGATGTCTGTCAACAAGATTTCCAAGCTGAATACTCGTTGAGCTGTTTCGATTTTTAAAGTATGGAATAACTCCGAGGGTAGGTAGCTGCGTTGCCCACTTTATATCCTTTACAGAGTAAAATACATCCTGATATATTTCCCATGATATAGATAGCAAAGCCGAAGTGAATATGCCAAGAATGGTACCCAGCAATAAATAATTGACCAGCCTGGTGGGGATAGGAAGTGCTTCTCCATCTTCATCAGTAGGAATTGATGGAGGAGATACCAACCTCCATGGCTCTCTTGACTGATTTGACTCAATACGAAGAGTCTCTCGTAATCGTAATAGAGATGATTTTCTGTCTTCGAGAATTCTTAAGTCTGATTGAACCTGTTCGTAATTCCGAATTACATTTGGAAGTTCTTGAGCCTGATTTTGTAGATCGCCAAGAGAAAACTCAAGTGCTGATATTCTAGTTTGTATTATATTTCGTTCATTGACGGCATCAAATAATTGTCTGCGTAAGCTTTCGCCAGCTGCACCTTGAAATTGACCCTGCAGGGTAGAGTCTACTCCTTCAATATTTCTCAGTAAACCGTTGATAGCATCTCGTTGTTGTTCTAATTCGCGAATAATTGGGCTCGAATCTGAAAATCGAACTGATTCAATTTCAATTCTGGACTCTATTTCTAGTAATTGTGATAGTAACTGTTGGTATTGGCTAGAATCATTTAACGATGATGTAACAAGAGCCTCATCAGCGCTCTGATTCAGCTGACTCTCTATACCAGCGATCAAAGAATCAGTTTCTCTAAGATTTCGTCGCGCTAAAGAGAGATCTTCAGATGTAGATCTAACTGCGGTAGATATTGCATTTAGTTCTGAATTAGGGTCCGCAACAAGATATTGACTCTGGATTTCAATAATTCCATCTCGGAGAACTCCTATACGTTCATTGATATTGGGAAGTTGCTGGTTAATAAACTCAATTCCCTCATTGATAGATCGCCTTCTTTCTTCTAAGCTAAAGTTTAAATATACTTCTGACAAGCTTTCAATTATGTCTTTTACTTGAGCAGAATCAGTGCCAGAAAATTCTACCTCCAATATTCTTGTTTCTTCTCGTGAATTTGCGACACGTTCAACCGTGACGTTATTTTGAATATACTTTACTGGCAATTCGGGATATGTATCGCTCAGTCTTGTTACAACTTCGCTTAAGATTCCCCTACTTTGGAGAATTTCAATTAGTGTAGAGTAGTCAATCTGGAATGGGTTAGAAGAATCTTCGACATTTCCAGAGCCTGATAGATTTGAAGGATCTGACGTAGCTTCCTCTTCTAATACTGCTGAGACAAGCATTGTGAAGCTGCCCAAATATTTATCTGGTTTCCTTTGGTAGACAAAAAATGTTGCCAGGGTAACAAAAAAGGTAAAAATGAATATAAACTTGTATCTCCTTCGAAAAACCTCGAGATATTTTTCGAAAAACAATCCGTTTTCTGCAAAATCATCAGAAATAAAGTCTATGTTGTGTGAGGAATTAAGCGTCATGAAATCTCACCATCTCTGTAGTCTCGATCGCTCTTAGTATTCTATCTGATATTCCTTTATGATTTCATTAGCATGTCATGAACTACCCGACCGAAAGCGTTTATGGCATCCCTCCCTTCAACAAGCTTTAGCCGCTCATCTCAATGCAATTGCATGCACTCATTGCCCTGATTCTTGACGTTGCTCACAAATAGGTTGAGTTGTAAGAACCTGAAAGCAGACACCGTTTGGGGGAGTTGGTTCTTTCAGAAACGCCCTGATGCTCGCTATCGCAAACGGTTCATACTCTCCATTCGTCCTCTGAGTCCAGCCAGCATGAATCGGCTGGGGCTAAACGGTGGCGCATTGAGGCGTTCTTCAAAACCACAAAGCAGCGGTTTGGGATTCGTCGCTTTGGGCTACGTCGCTTACGAGCTGGTTCTTCACCGGTTATTCTTCGGCCGGTTGGCATACTTGCTTGCTCATCGCTTCGCCAAACTCAAAGGACAGTCTAAAACTCCCGATTGGGCGGCGATGGCAATGCCGGCAGCTGAAACCTTTTTCACTCGCTTGATGCTGGATTGGCACTATCAACGCATACAGCACTTGGAGATTCGACAAGACACTCTTAACTCCATTGACCTCTTGTTTCTCAGTACCTCCTGAGTA
>JBCCWF010000337.1:0-7530 GCA_039194035.1 Cyanobacteria bacterium P01_E01_bin.6
AGTCATCTCCTAGCATGCTATCGCCGTTGCACCGTACCAAGGAAATCATCTAATTGATCAAATGTCCCAGCATAGGTCTGGGTTGGTACGTCATATCCTTTGAGATGAACAATATGAGGTTTAAAGATATCTGGCTCTGAATCACTGATCAGGTAGTTGTATGCCGTTTCTCCTAATGCAATGTCCAATCCCAATTGCTTGGTCGACGATTCTAATCGAAATGCAGCATTTACTGTATCACCCAGAGCTGTATAGTCAGGGCGATCGCCCGTACCTGTATTACCGACCATTGCATATCCAGTATTCAGACCCGCACCCACCCTTACAGGGAAAGGAAGGGGATACTGTTCATGCAATTGCGAAGTCATTGTATGGAGATCGCGCAGAGCTTTAGCAATCTCCATCATTTCGCTTTGACTGACAGTTTCTTCGCCTTCGTGAATCCAAACCGCCATAATTGCATCACCGATATATTTATCGACCCAACTGCCATAGTCTCGAATAATGTCTCCAGAACGACGAAACCATGTCCCAATCGTTTCAGATAAGACTTTCTCATCCAGTTGTCGAGTCATCCCTGTGAAGTTTCGGATGTCAACCACAAGCACTGAAATCAAGCGACGGACATGAAGCATCGCTGTGGCTGTGGCATCTGGAGTTTCTGAATCACCGGGATGTGGAGAGTATCGATTACCTTGCTCAGCCGTTGGGCAATAAAATTCAAGCTCGGTTTGCCCAAATGTCAAATGGGCACCGTTTTGTAGCGTCACTGGAACAGTGACACGCTTGCCAGCAACAAATGATCCGTTGCGACTCCCTAAGTCGATTAAGTAGAATTCCCCTGTTTCCATGCGCTGAAGCATCGCATGGTTTCGCGAAATCCAGCGGTCAGGCAACACAAAATTATTGTCGTCACCACGACCAATTGTCCAGCAATTACTACCAGCCAGGGAAATATAGCGACTCCCTGACTCTGTCCGTAATATTAAGTGGGGAACAGATTGTGAATTCACCACAGGCTAAGAAACCGTTGAATATTTCCCGTGTCCCAACGATGCATCCCGAAGATTCCATTTATAGCACTTTCATTAAACCCAAAAACCCGACTCAAATAGAAGCGGCCTATCGGCTAATGAATACTGATCGCACTATTTAATGCAACTCGCATGAAGCTCAATATCTAGATATCCATGCAGCTCTAATACCCTACTAGAGTCACAGCAGCATTTCCTGAAAAAAGAGCCTACATAAGATATCACAAAGTGTTATCAGACGAAGACTATGATCACAGAGTTGAAAAATCGAAGCTCCGTTCAAATCATATCCTCACTTAGGCTGAAGTTGCAGCTATCCAAAATAATCCATCAACTAAAACTGTGCTGAGAACAGCGCCACTAAACACTCGCCAATGAATTTCAGACGATCGGAGAGCCGACAAGCCTGTCAAGAAAAGGATACCAAGAATAACTCCAGCCCACCCGAACCCAAACGTTGTACTCATATGAGAAACAGCATCACGCAGGATTAGCGGTGCAAACGACAAATCAATCTGCATCAACTTTCGCCAGTATGGAATTAACCCAACCTGGTAAAAGTATAAATCTGTCATCCCAGTTCCAAATAATGATCCCAGATAAAACCAAGCGCCAACTTTGTTTCGTTGGTAGGCAATACCAATCAATGCGATAGGGAGTCCGATAGCTTCAAGGGGCAAATGAAGCATTGGTTCAGCTCTAAACCAGCCCCAATAAATTGACCCTGCCATCCATGTCCAGGCAAAACCATCTAATAGTTCGCCAATAGACTGAGTTTTTGTCCTAATGCGCAATATCCAGCTTAACCCAAACCAAAGCGCCGTTAATATCAAGCTGATCACAGGAAAAGCCCTAACTAGGGGGGCTTGGAAAAATACAGGCACAGACACCAAAAATACTGATGCACTAAAAAAGAGCCACTTTGGCTCACTTAAACCTTTAAGCATTCTTTCTGTAAGCGCTCTGTAAATAATTGAAATGCCGGGCTTTGCAGAAAACGATGAGTAGAACAAGGAACTTATGAGATGTTTTATTTATCTTTCTTAACATACCATGCTTTTATGAGTGACTGAGAAGGCATCCTAAGTGCCTTATCGTCCGAACTGGCATAGTAAAACGCAAGTGAAGTTTCGTCTTGTATGGTGACCTCTAGGTCAAAACCCAAGATTAAAGACTCAATGGCTTGATCGGTAGTCTTTATCAAGAAACGACTGGGATACTCAAGCGCGAAAACTAAACTTGTTTATAAGCAACTGCTATAAAATCCCGGCTCACTTGCAATCCTCCCACAGGAAACCAGGTTTTAGGGCATAAATTATATGGAGAAAAAATGAATTTTCTTTTGGTCTGTAAATACTCATGAATATAAAGTGCCAGCACATCGAGTCTGAAAACTTATAAAAATTCACTGAAGACGCTCTTTCATTTGTTGCTTTAGGTCATAACCCTGCTTAAGCTAGAGCCGATTACCTCAATGTGATGCAGCCGAATAGTGCCTTCCATATCTATTGCCATTCCTCTTACAGTCTCTATTTGAGACATTGAGACATATAGATTGAATCCATGACTTAATCGGGAAGATTAATCCATGACTTAGACGAGCATACTAAAAATGATATCTATGTTCACTGTAAATTTTATTGGTCAAATTTCCTTAGAGTCATCGCCTGCCATTACTGAATTGGGACTATTCAAGTCAGTCGTTTTAGGGATTGTCCAAGGGCTAACCGAATTCTTACCTATCAGCAGCACAGCACATATCAAGGCAGTACCGGTTGCCCTTGGTTGGGGTGACCCAGGGGTCTCATTTACTGCAGTAATTCAACTGGGAAGCATTGCCGCGATTTTGTCTTACTTTTGGAAGGATGTTGTCCAAGTTGTATCTGGAATGGTGAGAGCGATCGCCCAGTCAGATTATCAATCATCCGATTTTCGCATTGGGACTGGCATCATCATTGGAACCTTACCCATTGTCGTTTTAGGGCTAATGATGAAGGTTCTGATTCCAGATTTAGATAACTCTCCAATCCGGAGCATGGGGGCGATCGCTGTCGCATCAATTGTAATGTCTCTACTCTTAGCCCTTGCAGAACAGATTGGCACTCGAAAACGCAATACAGAAAAGCTGTGCATGAGAGACGGCATTCTGATGGGATTTGCACAAGCATTGGCACTCATCCCTGGGGTTTCTCGTTCAGGATCAACGTTGACCGCAGGGCTTTTCATGGGGCTAGAGCGAGCGACATCTGCACGATTTTCCTTTTTGTTAGGGATTCCTGCTATTACAGCTTCAGGCCTGGTAGAGATGAAAACCCTAGTGGAAGAAGGATTCGGCGGAATTGGAATGATACCACTAGTCGGTGGTTTGATTGCCGCCGCCATCTCATCCTACGTGGCGATCGCATGGCTGCTACGGTACCTACAAAATAACAATACGTGGGTGTTTGTCTGGTATCGATTAGGGTTTGGAGTCGCTATCCTAGGAGCACTTGCTCTAGGTCTTGTGAATAACTAATGAACCTGTATAGTCTGAGCATTGCATTCGGAATTCATCCATCACCAACTTGCAAGCAGGTGTCGGCACAATGAAACGTCTTTAGACATTGTCCGTGGACGTAAAGCACCTAAACCCCAAATATATTACAGGTAGTACTACCTGTAATATATTTGGGGTTTATTTCACTCGTTAACCCATACTTCTTGCACAATAGAAGAAGGAACAGCATAAATTATGCTGTTGCCTCAGCACACACCTATCCCAAGATGACAACTTAAGGCCTGATTCTAATCCCAGGTCTCACGTTGCCACCCTGAGATAAATTCAGCCCTTGGATTACCTGAATTAGCATTTCTACCTATGAGTCGTGCGACCATCACACCAGCCTTAATCACCAAGGTCTTGCCCGGATCAATAGCAGAAGATATCGGGTTTGAACCGGGAGATCGGCTCGTAGCCATTAATGGTGAATACCCCAGAGACTTAATTGATTATCGGTTTCTTTGCGCTGATGAAGAATTGGCATTAGACGTCTTGGATGCTTCTGGAAAACGTCACTCTGTTGACATTGAAAAAGACTATGATGACGACCTAGGCTTGGAATTTGAAACAGCCTTGTTCGATGGATTAATTCAATGTAACAATCAGTGTCCGTTTTGCTTCATTGACCAACAGCCTCCAGGAAAACGCGAAACCCTTTATCTCAAAGACGACGATTATCGGCTGAGCTTCCTCTATGGAAGCTATCTGACGTTGACGAACCTTACTCAACCTGAATGGGAACGCATTGCCCAACTAAGGCTCTCTCCACTATATGTGTCTGTTCACGCCACAGAACCAGACATTCGGATTCGTCTACTGAAAAACTCGCGCGCAGGACAAATCCTAGACCATATTCAATGGTTTCAAGACCAACACCTCCAACTTCATGCACAGGTCGTTGTTTGTCCCGGAATTAATGATGGAGTTCATTTACAACAGACTCTTCTAGACCTAGCTCGTTTTAGACAAGGCGATTACCCAGCCGTAGCATCAGTCGCCGTGGTGCCCGTGGGGTTAACTCGGTTTCGCCCTGCTGAAGATGAGCTAGTGCCAGTTACGCAAGACATGGCGCGTGATGTGATTCAACGAGTACAGGCTTTACAGCGACAGTTCCAAGAAAAGTTTGGGTCAGCCTTTGCATGGCTTGCTGATGAATGGTTTCTGATTGGATGTGTTGATTTACCGCCTGAAGCCCATTATGAGGACTATCCTCAAATTGGTAATGGAGTCGGATCGATTCATCTCTTCTTGAAAGAATTTGCTCAGGCTGCGTTATGTTTACCTGATGCCATACCGACACCACGCAGGTTGACGTGGGTTGTCGGCAATGCAGTAGAAAATGCGTTTCATCCTATTCTTCAGCGGTTGAATAACGTTAATGGCTTAACGGTACAAATGGTGGCATTAAACAGCATCTATTGGGGACAAGACATCTCTGTGACAGGTCTATTAACTGGGCAAGATTTGCTCCACACACTCAAAGGATATGATGTTGGTGAGGGAATTCTACTGCCATCATTGATGCTTAAACACGATGAAGCATGCTTTTTGGATGATATGACCGTCAATGATCTAGCACAGGAGTTAGACACCACCATTTGGCCAATTCACAGCGCGAGTGAATTGATTCAACAAGCAGTTTCCTCAACGTCATCGACACTAAGTAGCTAGCCATCATTAAACGTACTCTTCCAAATCCTGTGCCGCCCGCTGCGCGGGCGGCCCAGGCTTTTGGGTTTTGTTTTAATGACGTCCAGGTACTTATTTACAAAACCAATGTCTTGAACTCAAACATTTTCTGTGTTTAAGCCACATTGTATGAGCGATACATTCGCACAAAGACAGCGCTAAAGCCTAGAGGAAAATGCTGAAATTCCTGAGAAATCCGAGCTTCTAGCCTGCTGACCTCTATTGCGTCTCCGCGAAATCTCCTGATTTTCACAATAAATCATGAAGATGTAAGTACACGACTTGGCAACGTTTACAGAGGAACCAGGGATTAGGGGGGCACGTTGCACTCACTAAGCCCTCATCTCTTCATTGCAATTTTGAGACGTTTGCCAAGCCATGTCAGTAGACAGAACGAGCGAGGAATCATCAATGACGTTGAGCCACGTAAGTCAGTATTCTTCTAAATGTTCAGCGAGGTTCTCCGTATCCGTTTTGCGAGATACCAATGTCGAATCGGCTGACATGCAGCCGATCGTCAGTGATTCTTATGTGAATAGATGGCTAGAGAACAGCCCTGTAGAAAATAGTTCTGCGCTAGTCCCTGTCCGTCAAACTGCTTTATCTCGTTCCAATTCCTCTCGTCCAGTCGTACCCTCAGGCATAGCCATAGGAGGAAAGACGATATCTGCTATCGACGTATCCCGATTGCAAGATTCAGCAGGTACAGCGTATGACATCGAATCCGATGAGTTTGACTCGATGCCTCACTGGGAGAATGGAGACCATTATCACTCGACACCCCATCCGTCTTCTTCAACTCGACAGACATCGTCCAACACATCGCAAGAAGAGGCTCCTATAGCATTTTTGCCGACGCAACGGGCTTGGCGTAATCCTGTGCCCATTGTTCTCATGGGAGGGGCGATCGCCACTTCGGCAGGGTTCGCCTATCTCGAATCATCGCTTCCCCAATTTGAGGGAAATATTCAAGTCGCACCTCAGATTGCAGAACAGGAACAATCGATTGAGCTGGTTGCCAATAGCCATACATCTACTGCAATATCAGCGCCAGAATCTCTCCCCCAACCATCGTTTAGTATCTCAGAACACGCTGACTTTCTTGAGTCGACAATTATTCCACAGGCTCTGACCCAGTTACAAGCTAAGGATATCGAGATTGCCCCAACAGATTTGGTGAAGGAAATCAACCTGACGCAACGTTCATCTGGTGTCGTAGAGATTGCGTATCAAGCGAATCAGCCTGAGCAGGTGAATGACGTTCTTAAGGCGATCGCCCAAGCATATCAATCACAATCAGAAGAATGTCAGAGCCAATCTTGCCTAAATGCAACGTATATTCAAGCTCAAATTCCATTCGTAGAAAATACACTGACCCAATTGATGTCTGAATTAACCATATTTCGAGAGCAGCATCAATTCATAGACGTGGAACAAAAACAACGAGAGCTGGAGGTCAAAAATCGTCAGTTTGCACATATCCAAAATCAGTTAAATCGAGAACTATCGAGTGCTCATGCACAATTTGAAGAACAGCATGTCACTCTTGGGATCACATTTGAAGAGGGATACAAAGCTCAAGAGCTCTTGACAAAATCTTCGCATCATCAGCATCTCATTGCCGAATGGGAAGAGATTGACCGTCAATTGGTCGGAGAATTAATGACCGCTTTAGATGAGACACGTCGAGTCGAGCTTGCTCAAGACTATGAGCGCCTCAGTGCTCAGCTCTATCGAGAAATTCATCTCATGGTTCAGGATATCAATTTCTACGACGTAGACTCAGAGCTATGGTATGCCATTGTTGAGAAGCCTCAGCGAGCTAATTTAGTAGAAGCCTGGTTGAATCAGGCGCAGCTTATGCAGTTACTCGCTATCCGACAAAGTAATCTAACCGAGGTGGCTCAGGAATTAGACGCAGAAAATCAGCAGTGGCGATCGCTCGTTGCTCAACACAAAAGAATAGAATCAGATATCAGAACCACTGCTCAAACGTTAGCTGACTATCAAGAACGCTATTCCTTACTTCAACATCAGTCAATGTCACAAGAAATGGCATGGCAACTCGTCTCACCACCTGAAATCAGCCAAATGGAAAGTCCGTTAACATCAGCGACGCAGTGGCTGACGAAGAGATTTACGCGACCAGCATATGCTCAGGAGCCCAGTGACTTAACTGAGTATGCTAGGTAGGGTCTGCTGAAAAAGTATGATCAGACTTTTTCAGCAGACCCAACCAAGCTTGTCAAGCATCACGACTTGGCAAAG
>JBCCWF010000338.1:0-7521 GCA_039194035.1 Cyanobacteria bacterium P01_E01_bin.6
CGCCCCCCAAACCCTGGTTCCTCTGTAAACTTTGCCAAGTTATGGATGGTACTTAACACAGCATCAGGTTCAAAAATGGGTGCGATTCTGTCAAATCAGGTGTTCCAGTTGGTTGATGAGTCGATCAACTTCAGTAAGAGTGTTGTAATGCACCATGCTGACGCGAATGACTCCATGACAATATTGCAATCCCAGGCTTTCAATTAATCGTTTGGCATAAAAGTCGCCGTAACGAATACCGATGTGGTGATGGTCGAGAGCCGTTGGAATGACTGCACTATCTATTCCATTTACGGTAAATGCAATTGTAGGGACTCTGATATTGCGATCGCCCGTTGGATGGCCAATAAGACGTACATTGTTTCTGCTTGTGAGATAAGACAGGAGGCGATCGCTTAGAGCCTCTTCATGGGCAGTCATCACTTCAAATGCTTGCTCTAGCTTTTTCCTTAAATCATGACTCGCGTCTTGCCCAAAGTGATGTTGGGCGAGATCCACAACATATGCTTTAAGTCCGGCAATGCTGTAGCTCAGTTCATAGTTTGCTCCTCCAGGCTGAAACTTATAGGGAATGGTGTCTTGAGTGATGAAGTCATGATTAAACCCTGGCATGTGGAGTAAGTGAGTTTTCTTGCCATATAAGACGGCGTGGTGCGGGCCATACACCTTGTAGAAGCTGTACACGTAGAAATCTACATCCAGACATTGGACATCGACGAGTCGATGAGGAGCATAGCCGACTCCGTCCACACAAATCATGGCTCCTCGGTCATGCACAAATTGAGTAATTGATTGGATCGGATTGATGGTGCCTAATACATTGGACGTATGAGTTAGGGTTACGAGCCGAGTCTTGTTGGTCATTAGAGGAGTTAAGTCCTCTAATTGAAAGGTCAGTGTTTCTGGATTTAAGGGCCAGAATTTCACGACGATCCCCTGTTTCTGAAGCTCGAGCCAAGGGGTAATGTTGGCTTCATGATCACAGTTGGTCACAATGACCTCATCCCCAAGACTCCAAGTCTGGCTAAGACAGATTGCCAAAATTCTCAATAGCAGCGATGTTGAGGCACCCATGATGATTTCAGACGAGTCTGCTGCATTCATCAGAACGGCTGCTGCTTGGTCACCTTGTCGAACGCGATCGCTTGCCTGTTGCGATACCGCATAGGATGCGCCCAACTGTACATTCGTATTGATGAGATAGTCTTGAATATGCTGAATCACAGGTTGGGCTGTTTGAGAGCCGCCTGCATTGTCCATAAAAATCCAGTCGCTCTGGAGGGCTGGAAACTGTGCTCGGACATAATCAAGCTGGAGCGTTGGGATTTGGGAGGATACAACCATGAAAATTATTACTGTGTACAGGCGCGCGGTTTATAAATGAGGCGATATTGCAGAATACCTCAATTGACTTGGAAGCGGTGCATTTTTAATTGTGATCCAGCGATTTCCTGGCTAATCATTACATGGGTTCTAAATACCTGGACGTCATTAAAACCAAAACCCCAAATCCTGTGTCTTCTGCTCAGCGGGCGGCACAGGATTTGGACGGATACGTTTAATGATGGCCATCTACTTATGACCAACGAGCAGTCGCTGCACTGAGTTGATCGACCTCGGCTTGCGTTAATGACCACCCCAATGCGCCAGCATTTTGCTGGGCTTGCTGTGCATTTTTTGCGCCAGGAATCGGGATGACATTTCCTTGTGCCATGAGCCAATTGAGGGCAACTTGCGCAGATGTTCGCTCATGATCCTGGGCGATCGCCTTTAAGGTTTCTACGACAGGAGCAAGCTTTTCTAGTCCACGACGACTAAATCGTGGGTCAAGACTGCGTGCACCTGATGGATGATCGGTTGACGCAATGGAATATTTTCCAGTTAGTAATCCCTGTGCCAGAGGGCTATACGCCAAAATAGTAATGCCCAAGTCTCGTGCTGTTTGCAGTACTCCGTTTGATTCAATTTTGCGTGATAGCAATGAATACTGCACCTGATTCACCGCCAATGAAATGCCGCGTTGAGCAAGTAACTCATGAGCTTTTTTCATTTGATCCGATGAATAATTGCTGACACCGACCGCTTCAATCCGTCCTTGCATGACCTCATCGGCCAATGCATTCATCAGCCCTTCTTGTCCGAGAAAGAAGTCAAAAGGCCAATGTATTTGATATAGGGCGACCTTGGAAACTTGGAGACGGTCAAGGCTTGCTTTCAGCGCAGTGGCGATCGCATCAGTCGTAAATCGCCAGGGAAGTGGAAAATACTTGGTGGCGATCGCCACAGGTTGTTGCGTTTGTTTCAAGAACCGTCCTAACAACCTTTCTGATTCGCCTAGGCCATACACCTCAGCCGTATCAAACAATGTAATGTTGGCATCAACAGCGGCGTGAAATGTAGCCTGAAGTTGCTCCTCGTTATAGTCTTTTCCATAGCTCCAAAAGAGACTATCTCCCCAAGCCCAGGTGCCAATGCCCAATGCTGAAACCGCCGGGCCATCAATGCCGAGCTGAACCGTTTGTGATGCAGTATTCGATTCCATCATGCTTCCTATTACCCACTTTTGAGAAGCATACTATCGTCTCGACACGATGGGTTAAGACGACCCAGAATCATCCGGTTTTACAATCAACATCCCCATCACTTGTGCGTCCTGAGTGGGATCATCGGTGGTGATCAGAATATTGAGTTCACCATCACTGAGTTCTACGGAGTAGGGGCCATAGCGATTCCATTGCTTAAAGGCAAGATTCCCCATAGTCTCTTCTACCGTTTGTCCTTCAATTTCAATGCTCATTGTGCGCCGAGTTCGGGGCTCATTTTCCATAAACCAAAAGTAGAAATCGTAGGTCGAGACGTAAAGCACCTGCTTAATTTCGATTTGCCCTTGCTTGGCGATCGCGCTGTTTAACATTACGTTAGTGTTGTCATCGGTTGTAGGCTTGGGATTAAGGCTCGTTTCAATAGCTTTAACATCACGCATGGTCATGCCATTGGCGCGCGAGTCTTGCTCTCCCGTCCAACGATAGCCTGCAATCTCAATCCCACCACCACCGTTAAAGTTCACCCCACGCACCAATGCTCCCTCAATAGGTGTGACGTCTGCGACTGGATCTGGAGTTGAACAAGCCGCTACGAGGGTGAATAAGGCTAAGACAGCAAATTTATTCATGACAAAGCGTCCTCCACTGAAAAGGTATTGCGCATCCTCAGCATCAGACTATCAAGTTTTTTAATCACGATTTTATTTCAGACCGAACACGTAATCTTGGTTCGGACTCAACCCCAAACTACATGGGGAACTGTAGCTTTCCCGCAGAAAAACTTATAGCTCCCAATATAGTTTGGGGTTAAGAGATGTTTGGGACTGAAAACCTACCGTAGTAGCTAGCGTTACATCCCTATACTTTTGACAACTCGCTATTATGGGGAACGGGTTGGTTGTTCAGCTCATGCTCAACCACAAACACGTTGGAGTAGAGGTTGGCAATGATCTGTTTACCTTCTTGAGTCAACGATAGATAATCAATTGCAGATTGAATGTAGGGATAGACCACATTCCAATAAAACTTGGGATATTGATGGCGCAGATCTCCTGGATTTGTGTAGCCCACCGTTTGGTTAAACCCAGTCTCTTCGAATTCATAAAAAAGGGCACTGACTTTATTTAGGTAGCGAGGATCGCTCAATTGGCCAATGAGGTCAGCTGCTCTGACTAATCCTGGATAGTTTTTGGTTTCTTGGTGGTCTGAGTCTTGGGGAACTGGGAAGCGAGTCAGTTCAATGTTGGCCTTGATAACATCAGCACTAAGCCATGTGTTTCCGCCAAAGCGTTCTTCGACGAAAAGCTTGCCTCGGTCCACATGATAGGGCGTTAGGCCTGCATCTGTGGAGCCTGGTGATAAAAAGACGCGCTCGTTGCCAAGGCCTGTGGCATAGTAGCCATCGTGATCAGCCCGACAGACTCCTTTAACATAGCCAATGTCGTGGCAAAGTAGCGACACCATGACATGCAGCCAATCTTCGCAGGAGACTCCTCCTTCACGAATATGCCTGCCGCGCAAAATTTCTTGCCCAACTAACGTGACGAGAACCGTATGCTCTACGTTGTGATAAAGCGCGTCACTGTTGGCAATATTTTCGAGTGCCATGCGCCCTGACCAAGCAATGATATTGCCATAGTTAGCTTTCAGGCCACCATAATTTTGCTCATAGCCTATTTGAAGCTGCTGAACGAAGGTTCCAATTAGCGTTTGTGTTGGATTGAACATGCCACTAAAAGACGAGAGCGCACAAGACCTGACAGTAGACGAACGGTTGCTTATCCATAGTAGATGCGCAAATAACTACTATTTTCAAGAAAAGAGTGTTCTTTCAGAGTACATCTGAAAAAAGGTAACTTCGCGTAACAACCTAATGTGAGTATGACAACTTTGGTCATGTTCGCAAAGGAATTACATCACGGTGAGGTATCAGGCTGATCACAATCGCAGATTACCTCATCATTGTATAAAGTTTCTCAGCAAGGCGGAGCATACGATTAAATCTTGTCTAGGTTAGGAACTGTTGTTTTCCTTTCATAACTTGGCAAACTCCTCAAAAATGCAATGAAGGCATAAGGGTTTGGCTTGTATTTTAAGGTGAGATTCTTCCCGGCTTAATTTATAAGCCGTAAACTTTGCCACGTCGTGTTCCTTTCCCTTGTAGGAAAACGGCAGATCCCTAAGCTGTTAGCTCTTTAAATTGTGTGGTTGTCCCCTACCGTAAGCCGAGGACAACCACCAAAATACGCAAAATAGGTGAGTTTTAGCTTCGTGGCTTGATAAGATTTTGTGGCAGATTTGAGAAGAATGGGCACGGTATCCATTAAGCTAATACCTCCAGGGAGGAGAATCAGTCTATTCTGATCTGCCCAGATCATGAGTTGGCGTATAGATTCTGAGAATCTGGGTGATGTGGATGAACCCAATATATTTTTGAAGTGTGCGGGGAGGCATCATTCACAAAAATGAGGCAAATGTTTTGCCTAAATATTTATAAGTAACTCGGTGTTATTAAACTGAAAACCAAAAAACCTGGGGAGCGTCCCAAAGGAGTGCTTTCCAGGTTTTTCAAAGTGAGTTTCTTAATGCCTAAGTACCTGGACGTCATTAAAACCAAAACCCCAAATCCTGTGCCGTCTGCTCAGCGGGCGGCACAGGATTTGGAAGGTTACGTTTAATTATGGCTAGCTACTCATCTACTTACGATTATTGTTTTATACGATTACTGTCGTTGATGATATTTCCGGGGATAGAGCTGTCCTATGGGGCTAATTGTTCAAAAATATGGGGGAACGTCCGTCGGTTCTGTTGAACGCATTCAGGCGGTTGCCAAGCGTGTAAAATCGACAGTAGCCATGGGGCATTCGGTGGTGGTGGTGGTGTCCGCCATGGGCAAAACAACTGATCAGTTAGTCGGTCTCGCAAGCCAAATCACGCCACAGCCTTGCCAGCGAGAGATGGACATGTTGTTGTCTACTGGAGAACAGGTCTCGATCGCTCTTCTCAGCATGGCTCTTCAAGCATTGGATCAACCGGCTCTCTCTATGACTGGTGCACAGGTTGGCATTGTGACCGAAACCGCCCATACGCGTGCGCGCATTCTCACCATTCAGACCGAACGCATCGAGCGACATCTCGCTGCCCAGAAAGTTGTCGTGGTGGCTGGATTTCAAGGTATTGCCCAAAGCGCGGATCTGGAAATTACAACGCTTGGAAGAGGCGGATCAGATACTTCTGCTGTGGCTCTTGCGGCAGTTCTGAAAGCTGAAGCCTGCGAGATTTACACTGATGTCCCCGGTATTCTTACGACAGACCCTCGACTCGTGCCAGAGGCAAAGCTGATGGCCGAAATTACAGCTGATGAAATGCTGGAGCTTGCGAGTTTAGGGGCAACAGTGCTGCATCCTCGTGCCGTTGAAATTGCTCGAAATTATGGAGTGACACTTGTTGTCCGATCGAGTTGGACGGATGATCCCGGTACGAAAGTGTTATCTCCGTCGCCTAAGTCTCGATCGCTAGACGGGATGGAGATTTCCCAACCGGTTCATTCGGTTGAACTAGATGCGGATCAATCTAAGGTGGCACTGTTGCGGGTGCCCGATCATCCTGGCATTGCAGCTCGACTCTTTGGCGAAATTGCGACTCAAGACCTGGATGTGGATTTGATTATTCAATCGATTCATGAGGCGAATACAAATGACATTGCCTTCACGGTGAATCGGGCATCTCTTAATCGTGCAGAGTCAGTGGCTGAGGCGATCGCCCCTACCCTGCGACAAAATCAAGCCAATTTAGATGAAGCGGAAGTATTAGTTGATCGGAACACAGCAAAAATCAGCATTACTGGAGCTGGTATGATTGGGCGTCCTGGAGTGGCCGCTCAAATGTTTATGGCTCTTGCAGATGCAGATGTCAATATTCAGATGATTTCAACCTCGGAGGTGAAGGTGAGTTGTGCGATCGCCGTTGATGATTGCGATCGCGCCGTGACAGCCCTTTGTGATGTGTTCAACATTAATAGTTCTGCTCTTGAACCGAAAGATGTTGCGAGTGCGTTTAGCAACCCTCCAGTGACATCAAAGTCATCGTCACCTCCGGTTAGGGGAGCGGCACTAGATATGAACCAGGCTCAAATTGCCATTCGTCATGTTCCTGATCGTCCAGGGATGGCCGCGCGTATTTTTCAGACGTTGGCCGAGCACCACATCAGTGTCGATACCATCATTCAATCTCAGCGATGTCGCTTGATGAATGGGGTTTCAACTCGTGATATTGCTTTTACCGTGGCTCAAAATGATGCCATTGCAGCACAATCAGCTTTGGTGTCGATTGGCCCTGATATTGGCAACTCAGAGATTCAGGTAGATGAGGCGATCGCTAAAGTCAGCGTCGTGGGCACTGGCATGGTGGGGCGTCCTGGTGTGGCTGCCAAAATGTTTCATGCCTTGGCTCAAGAGGGGATCAACATTCAAATGATTACGACCTCTGAGATTAAAATTAGCTGCGTTGTTGATGAAGCTTCAGGCAAACAAGCATTGCAGGCTGTCCATTCAGCTTTTCGCTTATCAGAGAGTTGACATGAACAACGATCTAAAATGAACAATGGGTCGTTCTGGTTGTTTAACGATCACGACATTAAAGAAATAGGCGCTGTAGCAAACTACAATGCCTAATGGTTTTTAGAATGTCTAATATCTAAACGAATCTCGTCTAGATTGAAAACTGTCATGACCTGGCAAAGGTTACAGAGTAAAAAGGGTTTGGGGCGCACAACGTGCGCCCCAAACCCTTATTTCTTCGTTGCAATTTTGAGAAGTGTGCAACGTTGAGAACTATAGTTCTCAACGTTGTTTAGGTTTCGAGCTATATTCATTTCTGGTGTATGAGTCAATGAGAGGAAACGGCGTATCCTACTGGATGAAGAAAAAACCAGCAGAGGATACACCATGAATACAGACAATGTTATTGCATTCCAAGC
>JBCCWF010000339.1:0-7488 GCA_039194035.1 Cyanobacteria bacterium P01_E01_bin.6
AGTAAATGTATCGGAAGGCACGTAGCCAATCTGTCAAATATACTTATACAAGGTTACAGTTCTATGCCGAATGTCCTCGGATGTTAAAATCTTAAAAGAACATAAAATTAAATAACAATGATTCATGATGCTTATTCTTAAGTAATTTTTTCTTAAAAATAAGTAATCTTTGAATTGTTGAACTAATCTGTTGATAAACGAGTTAATTCTAGTCTGTTTCCGTTGAAAGTGATTTAACTATGAGGTTTGGATATTTCGAATAATTCCTAGCCAATTAGTCTGTACGCCTTCCTCGGGAAGACCTGTAGGCCAGCTTTAAACTTGAGGGATCATTGAAACGTTCGTTATTGTTGAGACTGAGGTTATGTCATTAAAGTCTGCTTAGGCTAGATTTTAAAAATTGAAGGATTGAACTTATTTGAAAAAATTTAGTCCTTATAACCTGTGATTTCAACGGCCAGGGTAACCAGGTATTTGAACGTCTCAAGTATTCTCTTTCCATGTAATGAGTAAGTTTAGGGCCGCTAGCAGGGTCATTTTAGGGTGTAGCAAGGTTTCCGAATACCTTTGATTTGGGTGTAGGTATAAAGCCGAAAGTAAGTGTCTCTATCAATACTGCAACGCTTTACGCTGTCGCAGCTGAGAACGTCGTTTAATCCAGGCTGTCTATTCATTATTCGAATAATTTCGAATAATTCATTACACTGTTTTTTAGTAAACGTTGATACCTTGTCTTTTCTTTAGTAAACGTTAGTAAACGTTTTTTAGGTAAGTCGTGAACCTCATTAAATTTCTCGGCACAATTAACAAGTAAATTCACAACCCTGCGCCGCCCGCGCAGCCGGCAGTGCAGAGTTGTATGGGTTTTACAGTTAATTGTGACCACCTATTTAATTGTTCTTTTTTTTGGTTAAGTATTGACTTTGTAAGCTTTTTTTTCGTAGTCATCAATAGATTTTTCCTGTTGTTTTTGAATGAAAAATTCAGCTTTACAGTTTATATAACCGTTGTACACTCTGCTTTTGGCTCTTTACTGTAGAGACTATCCAAAAATAACTCTAAAGTTATTTGGAAGGAAATGATCTTGGGTTTAAGTCATGCTTCTGAATTATAAGGAGTTATGATGGCTAGCCGTTGTTTGCTTTCTTAGCCTGCCTTTCACGTCAATTTTGGAATGGTATGGTGTACATTAAGGACTTACTGTCTTCACGATTAGGATCGTCTCAATTTGTTTTTGTCATTAGTGGTGTTTAGCTAACCGCAGTAGTTGATGCTAATACCGCTGCTAAGTAATGTTTTGCGCCAGCTTAACGTCTTATCTTAACTGAGTATTTCTGAATCTCCTTGCTGCCCCGAAGGAGGGGTTATTTTTTATGCAGACTCGCATTGCTGAAGCTTTTTCAGTCCATGAATTGTTCGCTTATCAAGTTAGACAGGCTCCACAAGCCATTGCCGTAGAATCTGGCTCTGAGTGTCTTACCTATCAAGAACTAGATCGACGATCCAATCAGCTTGCAAACTATCTACAGACATTGGGTGTTGGGCCAGAAACGTTGGTGGGAGTCAGCTTAGGGCGATCGCCCGATATGGTTGTTGCCCTTCTCGGTATCCTCAAGGCTGGTGGAGCCTATGTCCCTCTAGATCCAGAGTACCCAGAATCTCGCTTGAACTTGATGCTCGAAGATGCTCAAATACAAATAGTTCTGACGCATTCCAAATACAATACAAACTTTTCGACCCAGAGAGCCGCCGTTATTTGCTTGGATATTAGCAGACGCGCGATCGCATCTTTTCCCGAAAAGCCACCTCATCAAGACGTTCAACCCGATACATTAGCCTATATTATCTATACCTCTGGTTCCACAGGGAAACCCAAGGGAGTCATGATTGAACATCGTGCGCTTAGTCACTTTGTTCGAGCAATTGGGCAGCACTATGAAATAACGGCATCTGATCGAGTCTTGCAGTTCGCTTCAATTAGTTTTGATGTGGCCGTTGAGGAAATTTTTGTCACCCTGGTGCAAGGCGCTACATTGGTTCTGCGTTCTCAAGACATGCTACGGTCTATCTCTTCATTTCTTGAGACTTGTAACGCATGGAACGTGACTGCTCTGAACATACCCACAGCTTTTTGGCATAAGATCTGTGCTGAATTACCAAATGTTCAAATTCCAGACTGTACTCGATTGGTCGTGATTGGTAGTGAGCGAGCAATTCCTCGTTGGCTGACCACCTGGAAACAGTATGTCCAACCCAATATTCGTCTTGTCAATGCGTATGGGCCAACGGAAGCAACCGTTACATCAACCGTCTGTGACCTTGCAGGACCAAGGGCGGTAACCATTACTGACAGTCGAGTGTTACCGATTGGCAGTCCTCTTGACCATGTGAAGGCATTTGTTTTCAATGAAACCCTTGAACCCGTCAACCTTGGCTGCACAGGAGAACTATATCTGGCAGGAGCGAGCCTAGCACGAGGATATCTAGGTCGTCCACAGATAACGGCGTCTAAATTTATTACAAAACCGTATGGTGTTCACGGTCATATTCGTCTATACAAGACAGGGGATTTAGTTCGTTATCGAAGCGATGGACATTTAGAATTTCTTGATCGAATCGACAATCAAGAAAAAATTCGAGGCTTCAGGGTAGAGCTAGGTGACATTGAATCGACAATCGGACAACATTCTGACGTGCAGCAAGCGGTTGTTGTTGCCCGAGAAGATAAGCCAGGAAACAAGCAACTGATTGCTTATATTGTCCCAGATCTAGATACCTCCCAAACAGATAACCTTCATCAGGTTGAAGCTGAACAACTTCATCAGTGGCGTACGATTCATGACAATGAACAATTCAATGAAGTTGAGGCTCACTGGGAGCCAACATTCAATATCAGCGGATGGCTTGACAGCTACACAGGCCAGCAAATTCCTGATGCAGCAATGAAAGAATGGTTAGATCAAACGATTGAGCGGGTTTTGGCCCTTAATCCTAAAAACGTTCTAGAGATAGGATGTGGGACTGGGCTTGTATTGTTCCAGATTGCACCACACTGTCAAACCTACCTAGGTACTGACTTTTCACAAACAGCCTTGAGATATGTTCAAAGTCAACTCTCAGATCTCTCTTTATCCAATGTTGCGCTTGAGCAACGAACTGCCCATGATTTCCAGGACATGGACGTAGCCGTAGTCGATACGGTGATTATTAATTCGGTTATTCAATACTTCCCTAGTTTATCTTATCTTATGCAAGTGCTCGAACAAGCTCTTGATAGAGTAGAGCCAGGTGGAGCTATTTTTATTGGAGATGTAAGGAGTTATACGCTTTTGCCAGCATTTGCCCTGTCGTTCGAACTTCATCGGGCAGACGATCGAGTCTCCATTCAAGAATTGAGAAAACGAGTCCAAAAGCGCTTACAGCAAGAAGAAGAATTAACGATTGATCCAGATTTTTTCTATGCTTTTCAGCAAGCTCATCCCAAAATTCAACATGTTCAAATTGAACTCAAGAAAGGCACCTTTGAAAATGAACTGACTCAGTTTCGTTATGATGTGACGTTAAGCATTTCACCACAGGTATCAGCTCCTGCGAACGATGTTTGGCTAGATTGGCAAGACCACAAATATTCCATACAAGCTCTTCGGCAGATGCTCCAAGAGTCTACACCGCCCATGTTGGGAATCAGAGGAATCCCACATGGCAAGGTTAATGCCTATGTCTCCATAGCACAGCGCTTGTTTCGACCTAATTGTCCTAAAACAGTCGGTGAGTTGAAGCAAAGTATGCATCACATCATGGGTAATGGCATTGACTTACAAGATTTACAGCACTTGGGGCAGACCCTTGGCTATTCACTCACCGTTCTCCAAAGTAGGGGTGACAGTCATGCTAACAGCCAAGATGGTCTGTACGATGCAGTTCTACACCGTCTGTCAGCAGATGTCAGCAGACGGTGTTTCCAGTCAACTTATCGGCCACAATCTCAATCATTAGATTCTTACTCGAATGATCCTCTAAGGGGAAAACTTATCCAAAACTTAGTCCCTCAACTCCGCTCATATCTCAAAGAGAAGCTACCCAGCTACATGGTGCCAGCCGCGATTGTTTTGCTGGATGCTTTTCCACTAACTCCAAACGGAAAAATCGATCGCCGTGCATTACCTGCTGTGGGAGCAGAACGTCCTCCACTAGAGGAAGCGTTTGTAAAGGCAAGAACGCCTCTCGAAAAAGAACTGACAAGCCTTTGGTCTTCCACCCTAGAGATTCTTGACGTTGGGGTGAATGATGACTTTTTTGACCTTGGTGGTGATTCTCTCCAAACGACGCAAATTATTGCTCATATTGAGGGAACGTATCAGGTTGCGATATCGCTCAAAGATTTTTTTGGATGTCCAACTGTTGCTGGATTAGCAGCACTCATTCAGGGCAATGGTCTTCATTCATCACTGGAGCATATGAGTCTGGCACAACTGCAATCTGAAGTGGTGCTTGACAATACGATACGACCGTCAACCGTCGTCAGCGTTAACCCCCCGCAAAATATCTTCTTAACAGGAGCAACGGGGTTTCTCGGCTCATTTCTATTACATGAGTTGTTACAGAATACTCAAGCTCACGTGTATTGCTTAGTACGTGCTAAAGAAGAATCTGAAGCGCTGGAAAAACTATGCAAGTCAGTGGAACTCTGTGGGTCAACGTCACCAGATTGCTATTCGCGGATTATTCCAATAATGGGAGATCTCGCTAAACCTTGTTTGGGGTTAAGTTATACAAAGTTTCAACGATTAGCTAGCACGGTTGATGTGGTGTATCACAGTGGAGCAAGCGTCAACTTACTTTACCCATATACGGCTCTGAAAGCTGTTAATGTGATTGGCACTCATGAGATTCTGAAGTTGGCAAGTTTATGCAAGACAAAGCCACTGCATTACATTTCGACACTTGATGTCTTGGAATCTCTGTCAACAACAGGCATCAGTCAACTATATGAGCAAGACTCTATTGCAAAGGGGAGCGGCATTTCTGGAGGTTATGCTCAGAGTAAATGGATTGCGGAACAACTGATTACGCAAGCAATGAATAGAGGCTTGCCTGCCTGCATCTATCGGCCAGGTATGGTATCTGGGCATAGTCACAGTGGCTACGCTAATGTGACGGACCTGGGTAGTCGATTTATCAAGACTGTGATTCAGTTGGGAACGGCTCCTGATATAGATCTCAAGATTGATATGACTCCTGTTGATTATGTCAGCCGAGCAGTGACGTATCTTTCGACACAGGCTGAGTCATTCGGGAAAACCTTTCATTTGGTTAATTCCCAAGCATTGCCAATCGAAACCTTGGTCAAAGGGCTAAATGACCATGGCTATCCGATCAAGAAAATATCGTATCGAGAGTGGCAAACGGCGCTTAAGCAGAAGTCCAGTGCGCTTAGTCCTTTAGCTTCAGTACTGACAGAAGTGGTCGGGAATAACCAAGAGAATCATCTGGAGTTGTGGCTTAGTGGAAGTGATAGCTTTGACTGTACGAATGCGCTGAGAGGTTTGCAGGAATCCTCAATTGATTGTAGGCCTGCTGATTCAACGCTACTGACTACCTATCTCTCGTATTTCATTAAGAGCGGTTTTATCAAGAGAGCACCTAGCTATCCTATCTCTGGTTCTTTACTCCATGAATTTAGTACATGAAACTAAAACCGACACCGATATTGACAGGGGCAACTATTGTTTCAGAAATCAAGTCTTGTGCCATGCTGTCGATGCCATTGGCGATCGCCCAAATTACCGACTCTATCACTGGTTTTGTTGACACGATGATGATGGGTTGGTTAGGCAGTGGCGCTATTGCAGCTGGCGCACTTGGCGCTATTTCCTTCAATTACCTACTGTGGATAACAACATCAATTCTCTCTGCCGTCAGTCCGCTGGCGGCTCAAGCCCATGGTGCTGAGGATCTTCATACTGTCAGGCGAGTTTTCCACCAAGCATTATTGCTAACAGCTCTATTAGGGATTCCCCTAACGGCCTTACTTTGGTTTGGCGGACAAATTCTGCAATATCTAGGGCAAGACCCCAACACCCTTATCTTTACTGAAGACTATCTAAGGGCGATCGCCTGGGGGTTTATTCCTGCTATCGGGTTTTCAATGTTGAAAGGTTTTGTGTCTGCCCTTTCTCGACCGAGATCAGTCATGGTCATTGTTGTTTTGGGTATTGTGCTAAACGTCAGCGGGAACTATGTGTTGATGTTTGGTAAATTTGGCTTACCTGCTCTCGGACTGGCTGGCATTGGTTGGTCTAGCACGATTGCTTTCTGGGTCATGTTTCTTGCCATGCTCTTCTATATTGCTTCGAGCAAACACTTTGCGATTTACGCACTATGGTCTAAGTTGCATGTCAATTACCGCGTACTCAGGGAACTCCTCCACATTGGGTTGCCAATTGGCGGATTGATGATAGTCGAAGCCGGAATTAGCGTTGCAGTTACCTTTCTGGCGGGTCAGCTCGGGACAACCTCATTAGCTGCACACCAGATTGCCTACCAGACCGCAGGCATCATGACCTACCAAATTGCAAGCGGTATTTCAATCGCTACCACTGTGCGTGTTGGTCAGTTCATCGGGAAAAACGATGCTCGGCTCAGTCGATTAGCGGGCTATGTGGGAATTGGCCTCTCTGGCGTTTGCATGGGACTATTTAGCCTCGCATTTGTGCTCATCCCCAATCAAATTGTAGGGCTATATATTGATGCTTCTCAACCTCAAAATGTGGATGTTGTATCACTTGCTAGAACCTTACTCATTGTTGCCGCTTTATTCCAGATGATTGACGGTGTTCAAGTCACTGCGGCTGGAGCATTGCGAGGATTAAAAGATACTCAGATTCCCATGGGAATTGGAATCGTTGCTCATTGGTGTATCGGATTGCCTGTTAGTTACATATTGGGAATGCAGCTTGGTTTTGGAGTTGTCGGTTTGTGGTTAGGCGTCGCCACTGGGCTAATAACTGCGGCCATTGTGCTCACTTGGCGTTTTAGAGTCGTTTCCTTTCGCACCATTCATCATGGCCGAAATTATGCGTTGGTAAACCGTTAGCCTTGGAAAATTGACAGGTTTTAAATTTGACAGATTTTAAGCAGTCAATCGTGTTGTGTGGGCACAAGTGTTCACACAACACTGTGCTGTCTTTCTCTTTACATCATTTAAAAAATGTAACTTGTATTTTAAGTCGGGATTCTGAGGCGCTAAGCGACCCAGAATCCCGACTTAAAATCTTCCCAGCTTAGTTGCATCGATAGGGAAAGAGATAAACATGTTGCCGTAAATCTAAATTGGGTACTCTAGGCTGGAATAGAGGTTCCGATTATTCAGCGGTGATTTGCTTCTTGCTCCGTTAATATCATTTCGAGAAATGGGTGCATTAACTATTTGTCTAGAACCATTTCTTTGAGACACGTCTAGACAACATAGATAATCTAAGTACCTGG
>JBCCWF010000340.1:0-7470 GCA_039194035.1 Cyanobacteria bacterium P01_E01_bin.6
CCAAATGAGCAATATGACCCCCGTAAGTATCCCTCTAGATATTCAGGAGCTTCTGAATTCGTGGATTAAAGCAGAGCAAAATGGAATCCAGTTTCCCGTGCCGTTTGAAAATGCATGGAGAATTGCAGGGTATTCTCGAAAAGATTCTGCTAAGAGATGTTTGCCCAAATCCAGTCGTGACAGACTTTTCCACGTATATGTGGAAAAGTCCACAGGAGGAAGGCCTAAAGAAACTATCAAGCTAAGCACTGATGGATTGAAGCATCTTTGCCTCATGGCGGATACCTCAGAAGGTGATGCAATCCGACAATATTTCATTGAGGTTGAGAAGAAATGGAAAGTTGTTGAGCGAATTGCTCCTAATGTTGCGAGTGAAGCAGAGTTGATGAACTCTGCAACATCCAATGAAATTAATCCAAGAAGTGAGATTGATTTTGAATTTGAACGCGCTGTTCACATTGCAGAAAAAATCAATCGGACAACGACAATCAGCAAAGCTGTTCGAAGACAGCTCATTGAGAAAGTTTATGCGGATGCTGGCATTGATTTGACACTACAAGTCAGACAATCCCAATCATCTCCTGGTGGCGAGAGTCATCTCACTAAATTCATAGAAGACATTCAACTTGTTCAGGAAATGGGCAGCATTGTTGAACTTCGATTTTTGTGGGAGCAACTGAAGCTTTGGTATTTTCTAAATGATTTAGGTCAGGTAACCCAAGGTGACATTGTTAAACCCTGTGGAGCCTTAGTAAAAAATTCACTTGATCCGGTCGTTGCGAGTAAGCGCTTGTTGCGCAGTCGATTGCAAAGCGTTTGCCCTGAGGCTGTGATGCAGTCTATTCCAATTCAAGGCCGAGGAAACGCTCGCAAAAGTGCGCTAATTGGCTGGATTATTCGCAATCCATTGGAAATCTGATCGCGCATCTCGGTCGTCGTCCACAGCAATTGAAAGGTGAGAGCAAGCTGCAAGCATTCGTGAGGCTTGGTTTAGTGGCTTCGTTGCACAAACTATCGCCTAATATCCTTAGATTCGGAGTTAGACGTCAAAACTGTCGGATAATACCCTCAAAACAAGGATTTATCTGTCACAACCATCGGATAATACCCTTAGATTCGGAGTTAGACGACAGAACTGACAGATAACTCCTTGAATACAGTGGATTAGATGACAGATTTGTCGTTGAATATATAGTTGGCGATCGCTTCGCCCTCGCCAACGTGACGCTGAAACGTAATCCAGCCTTTCAACATGAAAATCACCTACTCGGTAGCCGCAAGTCGCGATGGTTTCATTGCAAGAGAAGATGGAGATGTCTCTTGGCTAGACGAAATGAACATTGACTCAAATGAAACCGGTCTGGAGGAATTCTTCCGCAGTATTGATGGTCTGGTAATGGGCCGCAGAACATACGACTTCGTTTTCAACTATGGATCATGGCCATACGAGAACAAACCGACGTGGGTTTGCACACACAGTGCTCTTCAACCGATAGAGGGTGCAAACCTGATCGTTGTTGGAGATATTGACAACGTCGTCAACGGGGCCGTGACAAGAGGAATTGAGCACCTCTGGCTGGTTGGTGGAGGACAGCTCGCCTCTTCCTTCTTAGCTAAGGGGTTAATCACCAATTTGAGTATTGCCGAAATGCCGATCAAACTGGAGCGCGGTATACCTCTTTTCTCGAATCACAAGCTGGATGATATTGCTATCGAACAACGTAACGTTATCCAGAAGGACGGATTCAGACAGATTGAAATCGCGCTCCGCCGGAATTTCGACATAACAAACGGATGAACCGGAGCCGGAACAGGCGGGCTGCTTTCTCCGCTGGTTAAAATCGACTTCCGACCCGGTTATCCTGAACGTTAGCTCCAATATTTCAATTCTCTTAGTTAGGTAATTGCAAAGACACTGACTCCGTACATTAGTCATGTTGACCTGATTCTTATATTAAATATTCAACTCTCTCTCTTGATGCCTGCCAATAAAGCTGTTCACATCGCTGAATTAATTCATCTCTCTGGATATTGAGCTTGGGCACCCACCGCATATAATTCTGAAGTTGTTCTATTGATGCATCTCCAGTGTTGACATAACAGATCTCCTGCCCATGCCAAATCAACACATTAGTAGCAAACAGATCGTAAAATGCCTCTTCCCAACGAGTGACGTGAATCGTCGGCTGATGAAGCGTCAGCTTTACGTTGAGAGCACCCTTCGCAGGAAATGCAACGGTTAATGTATCAATAATATCCAGCGTAGATGTTTCATAAAGAACCGTTGCTCTATCGTTATCATGATGATGATGGCGTAGAAACCATTCCTTAATCACCAAAATAGTAAGACGATCGCTCAGTAATCCGATGGTGTTCAGCCCTACCCCACGGGTCGGTGTTTTAGGCTCTGGGATGGGCCGTTGGATATGGGTGGTTTGTGCAATCGCATCGTCTCTTTGCTGAAGAATAGCGGTATAAAGTGCTTCCTGGGATGACCAGTGCTGAGCTAGCGTATTCAGAACATCGGAATGAATGGCTGCAATCTGACGAAAATAATCATGGAGTTGGCACATGGGTGAAGCACTCTCCCAGACAAGTTTTGATATGGTCAAAGCAGTTGGCCTTTAGGGTTTCGTTATGGGGGTCTACAGAGCCAAGTCGCCGAAACCATTGGCGCTTTGGATTAAACACTCCGAAGTGCTGGTATCCTCGCCCCCGTGACATAGGGGCAAACATGAGCGGATTGTAGAGGTCAAACCCAGCTACCGAACAGTCGCATAATTGTACAAAATGACAGCCAAAGACAAGGGCTAGCTCTGCCGCGCCAGATGCTGGAGCTGCGTGCAGCAATGAGTGGGTCACAATGTTGGCGATCATCGTCATATCACGGTGAGGCGACTGAAACCGAATCATGTCTGCAGGCAGCGATCGTGGGTAAAAGTCTGAGATGACCACCAGCTTAATGCTCAACTCATCGGCCCATTGCTTGAATAAATCGAGATGCCATGGTTGAGTATTTCGCTTGGGGTTGTGGCGATCGTGGCGATCGAAAATAGAAATATAGGGCTCCGCTACCAGACGGGCACCTGCGTCAAAAATAGGCTGAGTTCGCCCCAAGCGATTGATGGCTAAATACCAATAGCGACTGTATTGTTTTTCAAACCCTAGCTTTGCGAAATAATTCCGTCGTCCAGAATAGCCGCCTAAGGTGAGACCACAAGAACACCACAATGGCCCTAACCGTGCCCGAATGTCAGGTAATTCCATAAGCTTTCGGCCATGGTGCTGACGCATCAACCAGTTAAACCGATTTTCTCCGGTGGTGTAGCGGTTCTTATTCCACTCTGGTGTAATCTCGTCATTGATGAGTTCAATCTGCTCATGGGATATATTGCGATAGAGGATGTCACATCCTTGCCAAGTCAACGCAATTACCCGCATCCGCTGATGGTGATGATCATAAAATTTCCCTCCTAATGATTGAGAAATCAGTACCTCATTTCCCAGTTCTCCAGAGATAAAATCAATAATCGCTTTTGGGCCATCAATGGCTGAAATGATCTCATAAACTTGTGGCAGTGTTTGAGCAATGTAATGAGCCATCAGCGCTTATTCTTTCAAATATACAAACGATTTATGCTCAAATATCGGCCTCGTTACGATAAGGGCGAGTTGTTGAATATCGAACTGAAATCTGCATACCTTCACGAAAGTAACCGCCATTAATCATTCCCTTTTTGCCACGCCAAATCTTCCCCTGAAAGTCTTCAAACTCATAAGCAACTATCTGGCGTGTATATCGTCTACCATAGGAGCCTGTATAGGTTTCTGTTTGAACCGAAATAATTGTGCCTGTAGTGCTGTTGTCAAGTCGATACTGCTGAATCAAAGGCAGCACAAATACAAAGAAACAGATGAGTAATATTGCGAAAAATAATAGTCCCATAGCTATGATTTTTATTACGATAGATTCAGGTGCATGAGCGTCCACACAACATATCCACTCAAAACGATTTCAACACAGCGAATACCAAATTGAATGATTTGACTATTCCAAAGAATCAGGGCATCTTCTGGACGGAACAGCATGCATGAAAACAGTGGCAGCAGAAATCTATGTCGCAGACAATGAACAAAACTACAAGTGTCATAAAATAAGATCAGGCTTTCTGCTGCCAATAGCTTGAGTGGGCTTAACCATCGTTTGGGAGAGATCATTCCCTGTTGTACGATACGGCTAGCAAAACTGATGATAAGAAATGCAGCAGGCAACAGTAGCCCAAGGAAAGTATCAAAAAATAATCCAATGACTGCTCCGACAGGAACCAGCAATAATACCGTACCAAATCTTGAGGGACAGTCATAGTATAAATCTTGCCAATATCGTAGTTTGAGATAGATATCGCCTCGACTCCAGCGCAATAGCCTCACTAACACTTGAGGTAGCGTATTCCAGGTTTCAGTGGTGTGATAAATCAGAGCATCAGGACATGTCCGCATCATATGACCTTGGTAATAGAGCCGATAGCCAAATTCAGCGTCTTCTCCGCCAATGGGTTGAGGTCCTGTTTCATCAAAGCCCCCCAATGATTCAAACGTCTCTCGTCGGCACGACAGGTTATTGCTAGGCCCCCACACCACCCAGGTTGAACAATGGGCGATCGCAAAGGCATCTAAGTAAGGTGTCAGCTCAATCACTTCCCACAGACAGGGTTTCGCCCCCTTAAAGTCGGTTTTCCCTACAACTGCAACGCAGTTAGATTCTTGTTGGTAGGTATCCCAATGTCCCTGCAATAAGCCTGGTGTTGCGATACAGTCAGAATCTACAAATAACAGAATCGAATAACGTGATTTGTGGGCACCAATGTTGCGTTTTTGGGCCACAGGGCCATGGTTCCAGGAATAGTTAGCACCATAGCGATCGCATGCTGCTTGGATCTTCTGTGCATCCGATTCTGGACTATCATCAATCATCCAAATCTCACTGGGAACGGTACACGCCTGTTGGCTGATCTGTAAAGACGCTAGCAATGTCTCACACATGAGCACCCGGCAGTAGGTGGGAATGATGACCGATATCCCAATCACCTGTTGTTCAGATGCTTTTTGGGGTTTGGATAAGGCTTCACGATTCATTGTCTGAAGATTAGCTGACCGACGTGAGGGTTGACATGGTTTTAACCTGGGAAATACAGGTTTGTCGAGCAGCATCGGCAACAGCTTCCGATGAGTTACGTTGTGCGGTCCATCCCAATGCATGAATTTTGCTGAGATCACAGCGGAGATTGGGCACATCGCCTTGCCATCCCCGCTTACCGCCAGTGAATTGGTACTGTGCCGATTTCGAATTCAGAGCTGATAGTGCACTCAGCTCCGAAACAACAATGTCGGCCACATCTAATGCTGAGATACAGTCATGGTTTCCAACGTTAAATACATCGCAGAGAGGTTCGGTATCTCTGGCAGATGCAGTAAGAATCGCCTTCACACAATCGTCGACATGCAGATAATTCCGTTGTTGCTTTCCGTCGCCCAAAATTTCAAGGGTTAATGGGTTCTGCTGGAGCTTGGTCACAAAATCCAGCACAATGCCATAGCTCATGTGTGGTCCAACAATGTTGCCAAACCGCAAAATCGTTGAATGAATGTTGTGGAGATGGCTATGGGCGCTAATAATGCCCTCCCCGGCCAGCTTACTCGCTCCATAGAGCGATAAGGGCAGTAGCGGCCCCATTGATTCTGTTAACGTAGGTATTATGGGTTCGCCGTACACCAGCTGACTCGACGCATAGACGATTTGCTTAACGCCCTGCTCAGTCATAGCATTGAGCAAGTTCCACGTCGCTTGAATACCGTGATGAAGATCAATATTGCGATCACACAAACTCTGACGACTATTGGCATTTGCTGCCAGGTGAAACACAATAGCTTTGTCTACTAGAGCATGAGATAGGCAATCAATATCGGCGAGATCAGAAACAACACACTGACAATTCGGATGATTTAGCAATTTATCATGCCAGGGTTGTTCTCCGTGAATGCGGCGATCAAAGAGGGTTACCTGATGTCCCTGCTGAAGTAATCGAGATGCAAGATGCCCACCAATAAACCCTAGGCCACCAGTAATAAGAACGGGTTTAGAGGTATCTGGCATAGTACAAAAGCGCGTAAACGTTCCAAGAACTTGCCCTAATGATAAGTTAGGCAATCGCAGATCGTTGAGATTGTTTAGCGTCTCTTCATAAAAAGGTAGTTGGGATTTTTGATGATGAGGTCATAGTTTGGATGCTTCAGGACCTGCTGAACGACATCGCCAACCTCCCAGCCTGAGCCATCAGCTGAGTCGTCGAATAAAATAAATCCACCAGGAACCAGAATGCGATCGCAGTTTAGAAAATCACGATATGTCTGTTCATAAGTGTGATTACCATCAATGTATGCAAAACTAATGTTGCCACCGAGCGTGATGGAACGCCCCAAGATATCCCTGACTGAATTACCCTCCGCCCAGCCATTAAAGAACTCATCTGAGGGTTGTTCAATGGTGTAAGGCAAATCAAAATTGCTGAAAAACATGATGTTGCGTTGATAGCTTTCCTTTACAAACTGACGCACCTGGGCTTTGGTGATCTGCTGATTATCAGGGAACTGCGTCCGAAGGCGATCGCTGATATCTCCAAATTGCCACGGGTCAACTGTAATGAGAACATTCGACCGATTATAAAGCGCTTTGTAATAGGTGATTAAATTGGCAGAAAAACCGCAAAAGGTGCCGATTTCCAGGAGCGGAGAATCATGAGGTAAATTGCGCATCACAAAGTCGAAGCAATACAAATTTCCCGGTTCTAGAAACCCTGCATTGGTATAAGAGAGCCAGGTCGTGTATTCATCTGAAATATTGATGACATGATAACGCTGCCACGCCATACGCAAAGTCTTAAGGAATCGAATCATTGGGAAGAGGCAAATGGGTTTCCAGTGATCAACCTTACCTCTGAGTACTAGCATGAAAACTCGGTCAAACCGTGAACTCGCAAAGATATTTTGATTGCGTCACTGGCTCTACAGTCTGATTTAGTGCTGGTCATGCGCAATGCACATTTTCAGCAAGTAGATAGAAGGGTTTACAAACCGTGCAATGGTAATCTCAGACAATCAGTTAACAATGCGTTGGTGCAGCGAAGTGAAAATGATTAGTATCAAGACTAAGGTATTGACTGCAGCACAACTCCACCGTTAGCTGGCTCCACAAATAGTCATTATCTGGTACGGAACGAAACGCTCAGTACGACTCATCAAGAGCCTACCCTCTTGACGTTTAACGCATGACGTTATAGAGTATAAGTCAAACCTGACATGGCTGGATGTGATACGAACATTCAAAGATAACGAAACTCAGAAAATCTTTGAGCGCCGCCGTTCGCGTAAGTTGCCATCAGACATTCAGCAGGTGGCATTACGAAAGTTGCG
>JBCCWF010000341.1:0-7422 GCA_039194035.1 Cyanobacteria bacterium P01_E01_bin.6
CTGTTCACTAACATCATTCTTGGCGTTTGATATCTAGCCATAAGCAAATGAGAGGTCGAGAAAACTGAATGGCACGGTTCTCAATCTCTGTAAATAGTCTTAGGTCACTTGTTTTTAAACCGGCAATAGAGAATCAAGTGGAGACGGGTTGGTTGCCCCAGAATAAATCAGACCTCGCTGTAGATCGAGGGTCAAAATCGCACCATCACGGATTACGCTTGTTGCATTTTTTACTCCGGTTATTACGGGTACGCCTAAGCGTAATCCGATCACGGCAGCATGACTTGTGGGGCTATCGTCTTCTGTAATAATGCCCGCGGCTTTGCGGATGGCTTCGACACAATGTGCGTCAGTATGCGACGCAACTAATATCTCTCCGGGATTAAAGTTGCCTACATTGACGCCATCTCGAATGACGCGGGCTGGGCCGCTGACTGAGCCTTGCCCAATGCCAACCCCTTGCCCCAACACAGTCGTTACAATTTCAACCTTAATTAAATCTGTTGAACCTGATACACCTTGGAGCGTCCCGGCTGTCATGACAACTAGGTCCCCTTCTTTCACCAGCTGCTTTTCTTGTGCGACATTTAGAGCCGCCTGAAATGTTTGCCCTGTAGACGATAAGTCTAAAACGAGCAGAGGACGAACTCCCCAGACGAGCTGGAGCTGGCGTGCAACATTGGTATGGGGAGTGACTGCTAAAATTGGGGTTTTCGGGCGAAACTTTGATACATTTCGGGCTGTTGAGCCACTCTTCGTTAGTGTCATGATGGCAGCAGCATCTAGCTTGTGTGCGACACGTCCGACAGCTTGGCTGATAGCGTTGGGTATGGATCGTCCTGGCGTTTCGTCCACTGCTTTTTGGAAGAGGCGATCGCGCTCAATCCGTTTTGCGATGCGAGCCATTGTTTCGACTGCTTGCACTGGATAGTTACCAACTGCTGTTTCATTTGATAACATGACCGCATCTGTGCCATCTAAAATAGCATTGGCTACATCTGAGATCTCGGCACGCGTTGGCCGTGGACTATTGGCCATGCTGTCCAGCATCTGGGTTGCTGTAATCACCGGAATTCCCAGTCGGTTTGATGTTTCAATCAATCTTTTTTGAAGAATAGGCACATCTTCTGCGGGTAGCTCAACTCCTAAATCCCCACGTGCGACCATGACGCCATCACACAGCGATAAAATGGCCTCCATTTGTTCAATCGCTTCATGTTTTTCGATTTTGGCGATAACCGGAACATGTTTTCCCCGTTCAGCAATCAGTTCTTTGATTTCTAGAATGTCTTGAGGATTTCGTACAAAACTGAGGGCAACCCAGTCCACTCCTTGACCAAGGCCAAAAATCAAGTCTTCTCGATCTTTGTCAGTGAGTGCTTTGATAGACAAATAAACGCCTGGAAAGTTAACGCCTTTATTGTTTGAGAGAGGCCCTCCGACCACGACACGGCAGTGTAGATCTCGATTGATTTTATCTACTTCTTCGACGATCATTTCAACGCGACCGTCATCCAGTAAAATTGTTGACCCTTCAGGTACCTCATCAGCCAATGGTTTGTAGGTAACTGAGCTAATATCTTGTGCACCAGGAACGGCTCGACTCGTCAGAGTGAAGCGATCGCCCTGCTCTAGGGTGATTGGACCATTTTCAAAACGACCAAGCCGAATTTTTGGTCCCTGCAAATCTTGCAAAATGCCTACAGGCTGATTCAGCTCAAAGGAAATTTGCCGAATGAGTCGTATATTCCGTTGATGATCATCATGAGTGCCATGAGAAAAGTTCAGCCGTAATGTTGTTGCCCCTGCTTCGATCAACTCTCTCAAGACATCAGGGTGACTTGTGGCAGGGCCAATCGTAGCAACAATCTTGGTTCGGCGGAAAGGAGTGGGCATTTGCATGAGCATCTCAGCGTATTCCCTAAATCAAGGTATGAAAGCACCTGGGATAGTAACATGTTTCATGCCATGGAAGGTGACTGCTAGCATGAGTTATTTGTCAAGCTTAATAGCTGTATCGACAATCATGAGGCTATTTTTTCGTTGCATCAGTTGCATCAGTGTGCAACACACGACTTGGCAAAGTTTACAGAGTAACCAGGGTTTGGGGCGCGTATTGTGCGCTCCAAAACCTCATTTCTTCGTTGCAATGGTGAGAAATTTGCCCAGTCCTGTGTAACCAACGATAGGGGGGACGTACTGTATGTCAACACTTTCCCCATTGGTTCTTCACATTGGTTCAAAGACGTTTAAGTAGATAGGCATCAATAAGCTCACTTTAAAAACCTGGGGAGCGCCCTGAGGGGTGTTCCCCAGGTTTTTGTTTTTTTAGTTTAATAACGCCAAGCTACTTATCGAAAATCATTTGGATTCAATCGAGTGGGACTGTTCGACCGCAGCTGTGTTCCAGTACCTCCATCAGCGGGATCTAGAAAAGGGCGTAAATCAATACTTGTGCTGCGTGGTTGTGTGCTTTGGATATTCGGCAGTGACGGAAGATTGATGCCGAAATCGCGGCTGAGTGTGTCTAGAATCTGCGAACCGTCACGGCCAGTAAAGGTATTGACAGCGGAAGTATTTTGACCGCTATTAGCTACTGCCAGATTTTCAAAAACGCGATCGCGCGTTAATACTGGATCTTGGCCTTCAGGCACCGTAAACACAATCCGACAAAATGGAGTTTGCTCTGTGGTTGCACAAACAATGTCGTAACCATTTTCTACGCTGGTGCTGAGTTCTACCAATCCATCAGGACGATATTCTTCGAGCCTGCGGCTAATTTCGTTGCATCGGCGCTCTGCCGACCATCCCCCTCCCATATCACTTGGAGTGGCCCATGGATAGGCAGCTCCAGGCTGACTCTCAGGTTGATACATAACGGTGTATGTTCCATTCTGTAGCTGGCAGGTAAAGCGTGTCGCGCTTTGAATTGTTGACGAGTCTGGTGACGACGTTGTGGGTGACTCTTGCTTTGTGCCAGTGGTCGTATTCTGTGCTAGGAGAGAAGCAGGGTAGAGAGAATTATTGGATGTGAGTCTGGCTGCTTGAGCCGGGAGGGTTTGCGACAATGTTCCAATACTCAATGTGGCTGTTAACAAACCAACGATATAAGTTGATACGTTGTGGTTTTGGAGAGGGACGTTAAGGGGAAATTTCTTCATCATTCAGTACTGGTACGTTGTGTGAGAAGTCAGATTGAGATTAAAACCGCGTAGATAACGTTGTACGAGTGGAACAGCTTTATCATTAACGTTAAAGACATTACAGAGACGACTTAGAGTGGGTTGAACCAGTTTTTGAGGTGTCCACCGGAACATTTATTGGAACGAGATAGGTAATTCGACACAGTTAAAAACAAATTCAAAATCTTGCACCGCATATGCAGCATACGGCGCAGGGTCTTATGGGTTTTATCGTTAATGATGACCACCTACTTCATGACGAGAGGGTCTGCATGACAACCACATGACAACCAATGGAAACGGAGACACCATTAATGAGCAGATTGTCCGACAATCCTTCAGGCATTGGGCAACATAGTGATGTGATGTCTCTTGGTGTTATGGATTTGTTCTCTGGAGCTTCTGTCTTCCAACTCCGACCATCGTCTCGCCTGACAAGCGGTTCTCTGCTTCATGAACGAGTGAGGAATGATTCTACTGTTCGCTGCGTATTGATTCAGGCACGCCAACGGGTGATAGTCCGGCGATCGCCCGTAAGTTTTGAGTTCGCAATAGCTCTATCAAGTTGAGACTAGGGCGTCCTTCGATGCGGGAAACAGACTCAATTGCTGCATTCAGATGACGAGCAGCTTCTGTTTCTGTATAGCCACGACGTTGTGCAACTTTCAGTGCAGCTTCATCCGCTTCAATTTCCATGTGCGTGCCTCGACTCTGTCGCCAAACTTGAGTTCCAGCCAGTGCGGCTAATCCCCCGGCAACAATGACACCCACAGCATCAGATTGAGCCGCTTCTACCAAGACCCCAACAGCTCCCGCCAACGCCAAGCCGCGAGGAAGATCCAACTTAAACCACTGAACGCCCGTACTCCAACACACCGTCCTCAAAAAGACAACATCTCGCTGAGCACGGGGAAGTTGATTCCATAAATCAAAATTGATGCGAATTTCACGACTCCGAGTCCAGGGCAACGGCATCTCTGCTGCAATCACAACAGACTGGATCGGTTGACTGATAAGCCGACACAACATTCGCCCAGAGGCAGGCATCAAATCGAGTAGCCGTCCCATTTCAGGATCAGAGTCGGTGGGTTCTCCGCGTCGCCATGACTCCGATCGCCCCGAGCCAAAGATCCGAGAACTCATACGTCGCCAATCTAAGCGCGGTGACGTATTTGCAGACGACGTAGACCGACGAGTCATACACGTTACCCCAAAACACATCCTCAACGATGAGATGCCTTGACATCAGATGAGTTGATACAAAGGCATAGGAATCACAACCGAGTAAGGGGTTCAATCACCACCTTTCAATGCTTTTCCCTAATGAGACTATAGCAGTCACTACGGAATAGAGATGATTTTTAAGGCGTCATGCTTAAGTACATCGACACAATTAAAAAACAAGTTCAAAAACCTGCGGCGCATGTGCAGCGGGCGAAGCAGGGTGTTATGGGTTTTACAGTTAATTGTGACTACCTCCTTAATTCGTAAAACAATTGCAAGAATTAAATCTGGTCATTACAGTGTCGCTATAGTAAGGAGACAGTCTGCCAGGAGTCATGCATGAGTGAAGCAAGAAATGTGTTAGGAACTGACCTTCGGGTGTGCTGCACGTCTCCGATGACAGGATTTTACCGCGACGGTACATGTAAGACAGGGGGCGGAGATTTTGGTGCCCATGTCGTGTGTGCTCAAATGACTGAGGCATTTCTCGCATTCACCAAGTCGAAGGGGAATGACCTCAGCACCCCCGTCCCAGCATACGGCTTCCCAGGGCTTAAACCGGGCGATCGCTGGTGTCTCTGTGCCTCTCGATGGAAGGAAGCGTTTGATGAAGGCGCTGCACCTCCAGTCGTGCTGGAATCAACTCACGCCTCGGCATTAGAATATGCATCTTTGAGTGAGCTAAAGGACTATGCTGTCGATGATGAATAACGGTTGTTAAACCATGATGTCGCTCCACAGACTTAACAATCGTTAGCAATGCGGCGGAGTGTTTTTTCTCCAATTGCTGCATGTCTGGGGTCATTGATGAGTCCGGCATCCAGTAACACAACCCCAAAGAAAATAGCCCAGCCCCTTGCTCGCTGTCGTGTCGCTTTTGAAATGTGGCCATAGATGCTGAGTGCGTGCTGTCGCACCTGTGGATCAGAAAAAAGCATCCAGAGTGATGCTAAATCAGTTGCCACATCACCTGATGTCATATCGCCCCAATCAATAATGCCGGCGATCGCCCCGTCTTTGACCAAAATGTTACGCGGGTGCAGATCCCCATGAATCCATCGAGGCTGATCATTGATTGGGGCAACTAGCGCTGTATGCCAACAATCTTTGAGGGGTTGGGTAATGAGATTCGTTTTTGCTTCAAGCCGCTGTATGCGTTCGTCCACAGATGCTGCACGCTGGCGTAGTGGGACGCTGCGGAAGGGATCATGGGGAGCATTAGCAGGGGCAGGACGATGGAGCGATCGCAAAAATTCAACAACCCGTACCGCTTGATTGTCTGCAGGATTTTCTTGGTCAGCAGCTACACCATCTAACCAGGGAAGTATGCTCCATTTCCATGGATACCCTAGGGCAGGTTCACCGATTCGGTAGGGTGTCGGCACCGAAATTGGAAGCTGTTGGGCAAGCTGGGGGAGCCATTCCTGCTCATGTTCGATGAGTTGGGCTGCGGCTTCTCGGCGAGGCAATCGAATCACCCAGTGATTCCCCAGTCGAAACATGGCATTATCCCAACCCGTTTCTACTTCTCTGATGGGCAGATGATTTAGGTCTGGATGCTGGATAGATAATAATGTATGAACGAGGTTACTATCGATGGTTACCTCTGGTTCTGGTTTCCCGTTTAGTGGAGACATGCTGGTTGGCGATTAAGCAAAGACACACTTAAAGTGCTAAGTTTCCTAGAGTTCAGATGTAGAGCTAAGAGTTTGAATGGCAGTGCCCAATTTGGTAACCGGTATCTTTCCTAAGTTGTCTGCTTGGATGTTACGAACCCAGATTCTCAAGCAAGATTTCTATCGACGCCCCCCTGTACTGATTTATCAATTTGGGAAGGTAGGGTCATCGACTCTGCGTGTATCTTTGCGGCGATCGCCCCTCAATCGCCCAATATATCAAATCCATCACCTTTCCGAAGAGGGACTTAATCAGGTTCACGAAGCATACAAAACGTTTCCCAATTCGCATCATCTTGGGGACTGCCTTGCGATCGGGGAAGCTCTTCGGGAGAAGCTTTATTCTGGAGGTCATCTCATTCCTAAACTCAGTGTTATCACCATTACACGAGATCCTATTGCTGCTATGCTCTCCGCTTTTTTTGAAGGGTTAAATGGCACTAGAGGGAAGAAGTTTTGTAATGCAGACGGCACCTTCCAAACCGAACGAATCTTGAAGGTGATTCATCAGCGGTTTAGACGTTTTGATGAATCTACAAATCGCATCTGTACATGGTTTGATAAAGAACTCAACACCACCTTAGGGATTAACGTGTTTGACCATGCATTTGATCATCAGCGACACTATCAGGTCATTCAGACTGAGAACGTTGAGCTACTGTTGTTACGGCTGGAAGATCTTAATCGAATTGGAGGAACTGTGCTTTCAGAATTTCTGGGGCTATCCTTCCCTCTCCATCTAAAGAAGCGTAATCAGCGCGATCGTAAACGTTTTGCGGATCTCTACGCGCACGTTAAAAGCAACCTAAACTTGCCCAAGCCTGTCTGCCGAAACATCTACCGCTCTCAGTATGTAACCCATTTTTATTCTCGCAAAGAGCGACAAGAATTTATTCAGAAATGGTCAGTTAGCTAGTTTCAGCTTGGCCGTTTCTCAGACCGCTGTGTTTTCGCCTGTTCCATACCAACGAACAGAGAGTTCATACAGGTGATCGAGAGCTCCAGACAATTCCTTGCCTCGATCAGTCAGACTGTACGTTACTTGAGGTGGAATCGTTGGTTCATGATGACGATGAATCATCGCAATCGATTCCAACATCCTGAGTCTGTCTGTCAAAACCTTGGTTGAAATGCCATCGACTTTACGCCTCAGCTCACCAAAACGTAATGCACCATTCGTGTCGAGAATCCATAAGATATACAGCGTCCACTGCCCTGCCAACTGTTTCAGCAATATTTCTAGAGGACAACATTTAGGCTCTGTCATGGCGATAGGCTGATGAGCTAAAACTCACCTATTGTACGTATTTTTGTGGTTGTCCTTCGACGGAGTCGAAGGA
>JBCCWF010000342.1:0-7419 GCA_039194035.1 Cyanobacteria bacterium P01_E01_bin.6
CAACAAAATTGAGAAATTTTGGGCTCGCTTGAAGCATTATGTTCGTAAACAGATGAGAACCGATATGTCATTATCTGAGGCGATCGATAACGCCTTCAGATGCGTAAATTAATGTCCTAATAAACTCTTTCATTGCTATAGCAAGTCCCTAACCCGAACAACAATAATATTAATAATCTATTTTTTGTGGAATTATTTTGCGGAATTTGCTGATTGCTGAGCAGGTTCTACAAAAATTGTTATGTGTGGATATCTAGTCATGATGCGACAGTTGTAGCATCATATATCAAGTCAGGAGGGCTAACGCTTTTAGCTCGATCATTAGCTTTCCTGAGGTACGTGATTACAGATGGTGTTCCCAAAAGTTGCCAGTGTGATCGACAATAAAGAAACATAAATGTTGTTAAACTACATAAAGCGTTATAGATAGAGCGATAAAAGGCTCTGAAGTAAGGAGATTGCCGATGGTTGCTATGGCTGAGCGCACTGAGAAACGCCTGACGATACAGACTGACCAGATTGCTCTAGACACCACAACAATTCGGTCGCTGGACTGGGATCGCGATCGCTTCGATATCGAGTTTGGGTTGCAAAACGGTACCACCTATAATTCCTTCATTATTCGAGGGGAGAAGCTGGCTTTGGTGGATACATCTCATGAAAAGTTCCGCCAGCTTTATTTGGATGCATTAACGGGACAGATCAACCCAGCTGATATTGACTACATCATTATTAGTCATACGGAACCTGACCACAGTGGCTTGGTGAAAGATGTGCTGGAGTTGGCACCACAGGCAACAATTGTCGGTGCAAAGGTGGCGATCGCCTTTTTAGAAGATTTAGTTCACCGTCCGTTTGAGCGCATTCAGGTCAAAAACGGTGACACTCTCGATTTAGGGAATGGCCATGTTCTAGAGTTTGTCAGTGCGCCTAATCTCCACTGGCCGGACACAATTTTTACCTACGACCAAAAGACGCAGACATTGTTTACCTGCGATGCGTTTGGGATGCATTACTGCACTGCTGCGACCTACGATGATGATTTGCAAGCCTTTGAGGCAGACTTTCGCTTCTACTATGAGTGCTTGATGGCACCGAATGCCCGGTCAGTCCTGGGTGCGATGAAGCGAATGGATACCCTTGGTGTTATTCAACAGATTGCCACAGGACACGGCCCATTACTCAAGCACAACTTGGTGGAGCTGACGGGGCGATATCGCTCATGGAGTCAGGATAAGGCGAAAGCCGAAACCAATGCAGCCGTGTTTTATGTGTCGGATTACGGGTATGGCGATCGCCTCTCTCAGGCCATTGCGCGAGGCATCACCAAAACAGGGGTCGCCGTTGAAATGATGGATTTGAAATCCGCTGACCCACAAGAAGTAAACGAACTCGTAAGCCATGCGTCTGCTGTCGTGGTTGCCACTCCTCCAGCCTCTGGTTCTTTTGTCAATCAAGTCCAAGCGGCTGTGAACACTATCTTGGCGACGGTGAAGGACAAGCAAGTATTTGGCATTTTTGAATGCTACGGCGGTGATGACGAGCCAATTGATCCATTATTGAATCAATTTATTACCCTCGGCCTAAAAAAGGGGTTCCCGTCGATTCGGGTTAAGGATATTCCGAATGAGCAAACCTATCAGCTCTGTGAAGAATCGGGAACTGACCTAGGACAACTATTAACCCAACAATCAAAGAACAAAAAACGAAAGGCTATCGATAATGAACTGGAAAAGGCTCTGGGTCGTATCAGCAGTGGCCTTTACATTCTTACCGCTCAAAAAGGAGAATTGAATGGTGCGATGTTGGCATCTTGGGTGTCCCAAGCTAGCCTCGAGCCGCTCGGTTTTACCGTTGCGGTTGCAAAAGATCGGGCCATTGAGTCTCTGATGCATGTGGGCGATCGCTTTGTTCTCAACATTCTCGAAGAGGGCAACTATCAATCCCTCATGAAACACTTCCTCAAGCGATTTCCTCCTGGTGCGGATCGCTTTGAAGGAGTCAAAACTCGGATAGCAGAAAATGGTTCTCCTATCCTTGCCGATGCCCTGGCCTATCTAGAGTGCAACGTATCCAGTCGCATGGAATGTAGCGACCACTGGATTATTTACAGCACGATTGATGCTGGAAAGGTATCAAACCCAGATGCCTTGACGGCTGTTCATCATCGGAAGATTGGCAACTATTACTAAGTCAAACGATGTGAGCAGATGGCAATAGTCATCTGTTCACATCGTTATACATGAGAAATTTCCACTATCTTCAACGCAATAGAGTAAATCCTGCCACAAGGAATCATGAGTACCCAAGGACGAGACGTACAGATTCTTCCCATTGCTGCTGAAACAATCACATACCGTTCTCGCAGTTGGGAACGCCTTCGCTTTGAGATTGAATATGCGCGAGAGCGAGGAACAACCGCAAATTCATACCTCATTCAGGCAGAACAATCGGCTTTGATTGATCCTCCTGGGGCATCTTTTACAGATCAATTTCTAGGAGCGTTAGAAAATCCAGGTTCTGAATCAGAGGCAATGCCTAAATTACCCCTGTGGAGTGGGTTATGGGCACAACTTCGGTGGGTGGTTCAACAATATCGCCAGACTCAGCCCCTGCCGTTTGATCTAAAAACGCTAGACTACATGATTCTTGGACACGTCAACCCTAATCGGGCAGAGACTCTGAAGGCGATCGCCGCCATTGCGCCTCAGGTTACCATTGTGTGCTCTAATCCTGCTGCTCTATCCCTTAAATCAGCGCTTCCCGATCATCCCTTCAATGTCAAAGTCATCAAGGGTGCCGATGATGTATTGGATTTAGGGCAAGGACATCGACTACAATTTGTGCCTATTCCCACCCCTCGCTATCCAGGCGGTCTTGCTACTTACGACCCCAAGACTGAGATTTTATATTCTGATAAGTTTTTCGGTGCCCATATCTGTGGTGAAGAAATCTTTGATGAAGGATTGGAGGCGTTTCACGAGGATCGCCGCTATTATTTCGATTGTCTCATGGCTCCCCATGCGCGACAGGTCGAAACAGCGTTGGAAAAGATAGCTGATTTACCATCCATCCAGCTCTATGCTCCAGGACATGGCCCCTTGGTTCGATATGGCGTAGTTGAACTGACCCATGCCTACCAAGAGTGGAGTCAGCAGCAAAAAGGCCAGGAATTTATGGTGGCATTACTTTATGCCTCTGCGTATGGGAATACAGCCACGTTAGCTCAGGCGATCGCCCGTGGAATGACCAAGGCAGGAGCACGGGTCGAATCCATTAACTGTGAGGTGATGAGTCCGAAGGAGATTCAGTCGATCGCCGAAAAGTGTGAAGGGTTCGTCATTGGTTCACCGACCCTTGGGGGTCATGCGCCGACTCAAATACAGACAGCCCTCGGAACGTTGCTATCAAATGTTCCAACTGACCGCTTTGCTGGGGTTTTTGGTTCTTTTGGGTGGAGCGGTGAAGCCATCGATTATTTAGACGATAAGCTGAAAGATGCAGGGTACAATTTTGTCTTCGACCCCATCCGCGTCAAGTTCAAGCCAACCGATGCGGTGCTCCAGATGTGTGAAGAATCTGGCACAGATTTCGTCCAGGCTATTAAAAAGTCGAAGAAACGGAAGAAAGCAACCCAGCTCACGACCAAACCTGGTGTTTCTAGCATCACCCCAACTCAGCAAGCCGTAGGGCGACTCGTGGGTTCTTTGTGCATTGTCACAGCGAAAAAAGGTGATGCCTCCAGCGCAATGTTGGCATCTTGGGTATCTCAAGCAACCTTTACGCCTCCAGGATTTACCGTTGCAGTCGCGCGCGATCGCGCCATTGAGTCTTTGCTATATCCAAACAGCCAGTTTGTGCTCAACATCCTGCCCGATGGCGGTCATATCCCAATGATGAAGCATTTCCTCAAGCCGTTTTCCCCAGGAGAAGATCGGTTTGAAGGGGTTAACACGAAAGAAGCTGAAAACGGTTGCCCTGTACTTGCCGATGCGTCTGCCTATTTAGAATGTCGAGTCGAAAGCCGTATGGAGTGCGGTGACCACTGGGTTGTGTATTCAGTGGTAGAACGCGGAGAAGTCCAAAAAGCAGAGGCCAAAACCGCTGTCCATCACCGGAAATCCGGCAACCATTATTGATCGGTATATTCTTTAGTCTTCCCACAGCCTTCGACGTTTGGGGCCATTGAGTCGCTGATGGGCATCCTGGAGCAAATTTGGAATTGCGAGTTTTTCAGGACAGCGGGGTAAGCAATCGCCACATTCTGTACATCGATTGCCTTTTCGTCCTGGAAACCAATGTCCTGCATTCTCAAACATACGATAACGATACTCTCCAAACGCTTTCATACCGTAGGCCACAGCCAGATTCCGCAACCTCAGGATTTCAGGAATATTGATTGATTCTGGGCAGGGCAAACATTCATAACATTGACTACAGCGATCGCCCCCCAACTCATTCGCTTGGTGTTGTTCTAACCGATCGAACACCCGACGCTCATCAGCCGATAGTGGCTCGACTCGGTCTGCCAAGGCAAGAGGTGTGTTGAGTTCTTGAGGAATCGCTGGCCCAACGCTCAAGGTGGTAATGCGGCGATCGCTCAGCAAAAATCGATGATTAATCTCTAGAGGGGTATAAGGAGAACAGAGTTCTTCCAACTGTTCTGAGGGCGTGTAGAGTAAGCCCCCTTTATCCGCTGGAGAAATGATGAAAATGCCCATATCGAGCTGATGTGCGCGTTCGACAGCCGCCCGATTTCGCTGAAAAAACAACGTGTAATGCAAGTTGATGAATTCGAAGAATCCTGTGTTGATAGCACTCAGAATAATGTCGAGTGGCGCATGGGTCGAAAATCCTACGTGACGAACCTTGCCTGCGGCGATCGCATCCCTTACGGCAACCATGCACCCATCTGGCGCTAAAACCCAATCCAGATGTTCTTGAGTATTCAGGCCATGAATCGCGAGACAATCAATAGCCTCAATCTTCAGCCGCTCCAGAGAATCATGAATCGCCGCCGCCATTTCTGAAGCAGTTGGAGTGGGAGGAATTTTAGTCGTAATAACAACGTGAGTTCGTCCAATCCAATCATGCTGGAGGGCATGGCCGAGAAATTCCTCACTTTTGCCATATCCCCTTGCCGTTTCGAGATGATTGATTCCTCGCTCAACGGCACTGCGAATAATCTGGCAGGCTGTCTCCACAGATGCCAAGTACCGCATTGTTCCGAGGGAAAATACAGACAGCTGATAATTGGTTCGCCCAAAGCGACGATACTGCATAGAAGGCAAATTATGCCTCTTCACCACTGCTACTGAGATCTCCCCGTTGGGCAAAGTCGTCGGGCTTTAATCCTGAGAGAAAATCGCGGAATGCTTTCCGCTCAGCTTCGTCGGCATCTCGGTCAACAGGAATAGACGCATCGGCAATGACCTCTTCCATGACCCATATAGGGCTATCAGTCCTCAATGCAAGGGCGATCGCATCACTCGGACGGGCGTCAACTTCTTTTGTGACCTCACCCTTTCGCATCACTAGTGTGGCGTAGAAAGTATTGTCATGGAGGGAATGAATCACAACTTTCTCAAGCTCTAGCCCCCATTCTTCGACGATATCTACCATCAAATCATGCGTTAAGGGACGCGGTGGATTTTGATTGTCGAGGGCATTAATAATGGCTCTAGCTTGCTCTTGGCCGATAAAGATAGGGAGTTGCCGTCGATCGGATGTGTCTTGCAGTAAGACAATCGGGCTACGAGTCGCTGCATCGAGGGCGATTCCAGCGAGTTTCATTTCTAGCATTGACTAGCCTCCAAATCCATTGCATCGAGCAAAGGGCGTCAGAAGAACCCCAAGAGCGTTTATGTTCATCATCATCGCCAATGTCATCCTTAATGGGTATGACGTATCCACAGTTTGTTCAGAGACATGTTGTTTCAGTCGATGGGCTTTTCTGCTCTGATTCTAGCTGCATCATGAACTAGAGAACCGTTAATTTTTTGTATAAAAGAAGACAAGTGCTCGTCACAAAAACAGAATTTCGTTCACTCAGAACACAATCTAACAAATCCCTAAGACAATTGGCGACAGCGGCGATCAAGGAAGCCATTCTCCTCTCTCAAAAAACATCAGGCGATCGCTCCATCTCTAACGAAACCTCGTCTAAGTTCTTAACCTAAGTTTGGGGTTAGAACGACTCTTTCATCTCTGAACAGGTAGCTGCACTCAACACCGAATCTGGCAAAATATAGAATCGTATTGCACTACGAGTAATTTTTCGAACACGGGTTAGTTTACGAAACCTAAGATCCCGTCACCTAAGCGCTATGGTTATGCTCGACAAGCTACAAGCACACTACGTGACCATCAGTATGCCCTGTTATGCTTATCATCTACAGGAGTTGCTCCAAAACTTTAATCAAATGATAGGTTCTTGCATGTGGCTCATGGCAGCCGCTCCTTGATCGAAACAACATCCATTCGCAACTATGTTTACAGGACTTATTCAAGCGATCGGCACAGTTTCCCACGCATCTAATTACGAGCTGAGTGTTTCCTGGGACACCCATCAATATCCAACAATGAGTGAGGGGATAGCTCTAGGAGACAGCATTGCCGTTGATGGTGTCTGCCTCACTGTGATGCAGATTGTTCAGAATGGATTTGTTGCAGCTGTTTCTCCTGAAACGGTTAGCCGAACCACACTCAGCGAGGGGCAAATCGGCACATGCCCGGTCAACTTGGAAAGCTCCTTACGGGTTGGGAGTAAGGTCGGTGGACATTTCGTCACCGGACATATTGATGGCGTTGGTTACTTTGAGTCGGCAATACAAACTGCAACGTCCTGGGAAATGAGTTTCAAGGTTCCTGATGCCCGCATTGCCCGATACATTGTTCCAAAAGGAAGCATTTCAATCAATGGCATTAGCCTGACCGTGGCAGATTGTAATCCCTCTGGAAGTTGGTTTAAGGTCGCTGTTATCCCAGTCACGTACTACGACACAAATTTACAGTTTCTTAAAACCGGCAGCGTCGTTAACCTTGAGGGAGATGTGTTGGGGAAGTATGTGGAGAAGTTTATGCGTATTCGACCCTCTGCCTCTACGCCAGATAATTTGTCAGAAGATGAGCTTCTGGAAGGCAATTCGATACCCTCGCCGATGATGCAGTCATACGATAACGCATCTATTACCTCGTCTTTCTTAGAAGAGCATGGATACTCCTAATAGGAATACGCATGAAATAAACCTCCGTCTAGGTGGAGTTTAGAACCGGCAAGCATTTTGATGGTAATAGCGCAGCCAATACCACCAAAATATCTCGAAGTCTTTTAATTTTCATTCCATAGCGGTAAAAAACACGTGACTTGGAAAACTACTCAGATCCACTAAGAAGACATGAGCGATTGAGGCGCGCTGA
>JBCCWF010000343.1:0-7367 GCA_039194035.1 Cyanobacteria bacterium P01_E01_bin.6
CTCGGGATGGGCATCTGCCCCTGCACCACTCCAGCATTTCATCGAACGATTGCTGGGCACGGGCGTTCCGTTTGAGAGTGCCGCAGACGCCCGCGAGCATCTACCGCAGGACGCTATACCCAATTCCGATGTCATCCCCGAAACGGAGGTGGAACCAGAGGAGGTAGAACATTCCGATTGGCGATCGGCAAGGTGGCCCATCTGGCTGGGGGCGATCGCGGCTGCCATTTTGGCGGGGGCTTTAGTGGGATGGTTGATTGTGTGGTTCCTGGGGCGGGGGCGTACTAGGCAACAGCCGGTGGTGACGGCTCCCATTTCCAACGAATGGACCGATGTGGATAGCATCCCGGCTGGGCGATTTGGTTACAGTGCTATTACGAGAGGGGTGTGGGACTGGGTGCGGTTGGAAGCTGAGCAGGTAAACGACTCGCTGGAAGCACAGCTCAATCAGGTACAACCGGAATTAGATTTGCGATATGTCCCTAGCGAGACGTGGCAGGAGGCGATCGACGCGGTCAATCGCGGGGATATCGATTTCGCGGTGGTGCCGCTAGTGGGGGAATTGCCTTTGACGCTGACTGCTGAGCCGATCGCTTACGACGGACTGGCAGTGTTGGTGGCGTTCAGCACATCTCTGCGAGACAACAGCCTACCCGCTCACTTGAGGGGTCGTCTCAGTTTTGAGCAATTGCGCCAGCTTTACGATGGCCGCATCTCTGGGTGGGAGGAGGTAGGTGGCCCGGATTTACCGGTGCAGCTCTATCGCTCCGAGTCTGAAGAAACCAGCTATCTATTCGAACAGTTAGCATTGGATGGAGATGCGCTATCGACCGGTCAAATTCCCGATCTGCCTCCGTTCGGTTTGATGAGGGCTATCTTGCAGGATTTTGAGGCGGGACGTGGAAATCAGCGAGGGGGGTTGGGATTTTTGCCGTACAGCTTGGCCTTTAATCAATGCTCGGTATATCCGCTAGCGATCGGAGACAGCAGCCATTCTGCTATTCAGCCTCTCACCCTAGCCAATGGTCGAGCGATTCAACCCAGTACCGACCTGTGCGGATTGAAGGGCAATTATTCGCTGCCGGTCGATCGCTTCCGTCCCGATCATCCCGATCGCTATCAGCTGTCTTATCCGATTGGTGTGGTCTATCCGTTAGACAACAGCCTGCCGCCAATTGGGGAGAAAATTGCCGAGTTGATGACGACTCGCGAGGGGCAATTGTTGTTGCAGCGATCGGGGTTGATACCCATCCATGCTGATGAACTCAATCGGTAGCCAGAACAAACTGCTCTAACGACTTCTGTTTTTACCTCTCCACCGTTCGCCAGCCAAGCTGTCATAATGTGTGCCATAAGGCTAGAGGTGGCAAGCCGTGGTTGTTCAAGCCCCCCACAAACAATTCACCGTAGATGAATATTATCGAATGGCGGAGGCCGGGATTCTCACGCCTGACGATCGCGTGGAACTGATTGAAGGAGAAATTGTTCAAATGTCTCCGATGGGGTCTAGGCATGCGGCTTGTATTAAGCGTCTGACTCAGTTATTTGTGGCAACGCTGCAAATGCAAGCGATCGTTTCTGTTCAAACTCCGGTGCGTTTGGGCGACTATTCTGAACCAGAACCCGATTTTGCCATTCTCAAGCCCCGTTCGGATTTTTACGCGACACAGCACCCTCAACCAGTAGAGGTGTTTGCTCTTGTCGAGGTATCTGATTCATCTCTCCCATTCAATCGCAACACCAAAGCAGTTCTCTATGCTCGCGAGGGGATTGGGGAATTGTGGATTTTGGATCTCAATGCACCATCGTTGGAAGTTTATCGATCGCCCAGTTCGGAAGGTTACCGCGATGTACGAATGTTGAGGAAGGGGGAACTGGTTGCGTTTCAGGCTTTTGCAGAGATGCCTTTTAAGGTTGAGGTTTAGTGTCTTCTTTTGGGGAAATGAATAGTAATTAATCTGCTTTTTTCTGATTTACTGATATCGACCTTTGGCAAAAGGGAATGGAGATTACGCTAGCTTGACTCACAGTCAACCGATGGACTTACTGTTATGGCGTTTGCCATTTCAGTTAGGAAAAAGGTTTCTAGTCAATCTAAGTTCGATAACCTTCATCCCCATCCCTTCTCCCACATTAGGAGAAGGGAGCAAGAGCCCTCAAGTCTAGTAGCCTCCTTGAATCGTAAGTCAATTCTCCTGCGCGAGTAGCTCCGTCGAACTGACGTCTAGCCACAGTTAGGGCTGAAGTTATCTGAGATATCCGAAGTGGTATGGCCACTGCTATAGTTCTCCGTCTGCGGAGCGCTCCAATCTTAAGTCGCAGCTGGCGGCAGAGAGCGCTGTCAATTCTTCTTGGGAGATTTACACTATGTTTGTAGGAAGCTTGAATGTCAGAGTTTGTGCGTGGGAAGGGCTCGCAGGGTAGAGAGTACTAGCACGATAGGGATTACCTCGCTGCTAAGTAGGTCGTTCAAATGAATATTGCAAGAACCTGAGGCCTCGCAAGGGTTATCAGACTTCTATCTTGCGTTTAACTTGGTCAGGCTACTTAGTATCACTGATATTCAGATGCTGGGACGATCTAACTCGGCAGCGGTGTTCGGATGTCTGTTGTGGAGATTGCCTATTATTTGTGTCAACACCCAACAAAAGCCAAATTTCCGACAAGACTTCAAAAGTATATGAGCTCATTCAGAAATCCATACTATCTAAAAGGAACCTAAGGTTGTCAAACACTTTTAATATGCTAACTACATACCTGTCTTAATGGCGTCTATTTAGTGTTAAAGGCTTATACTGATCAGACAGAAAAATATTCGGTCTTGATTTGATGTCAATATTTTTTTGTTCCTATTAAGCAGCCCCTAACCCTTTTGGTTCAGGTAAACCCAAAGTTCTATCTACCGTGTCTAGTACTTTGACCGGTGCTGCAGAACTGCAAATCCAACCGCTTTCAGAGCCGCTTCCTCTTGCGAGGTACTTTGTGTTAATTTTAACGACAACCAACCAGTGCTTAAAACTGAATCCAGTAACACTTTGGCTTGCAGTATATTCAGGCACTACACCTCCAACTGCTATTTGGTTTTGTTGTACTTCATGACCTGGAGCGGCTACATTCTCTTGAGCTGCAGCTCCACCAGCTGAGTTAGCTGATTGAATTGCTGCGACAGAGGCCCCGGTTGTTGAACGCCAAAGGATAACTTCAATGTTTTTCCCTTCTTGTACCGCTTTTTCAACAGTTCCGTCAGCAGTCGGTTGATTAAGCTGATCTTTGATAGTGTCATCAAAATTATCATCAATCAGTTCACTTGTTGGATCATTATCTACCATATACTCTGGGCCACCTGATGAGTAATGTGCAAGTTGAGTGACCTCATCATCACCAGTCAATCCATTCTGCAAGTATATATTTTGATTACTCTGTGTCTTGATACTAGTTACTTCTTGAAAAGCTTTTAATTGGCTTACCTGCTGGCTATCATTTGACAACTCTTGCAATTTTCTTTGTGCAACAGCTTCAGGTCGGCTATCCAAAAGACCAATACCTTTCTTCGCATTACTTTTCTTCTGGAAAACAGAAATATCAGCTACCCTATTTCGATTCCCCTTAGGCTTCTCTACTCGTTCATACATGTTTTCACATTTCCCAGTCAAGTTAAGTGGCTGCTATGGACCTTGTCAATTGACTATAGTAATTGGGCTAACAAGCATTTTAATTGTCGTTTTATTACAACTTTCTGATTTTATGAGAAACTTTTTAGACTTGTGAATGCCTAACCAAGCTTTACCCTATTCAAGTACCAATACCATCACTTTATTATCTGTATGTGTAGAATCTACCGTATATGTATAAAGTTCATGATAGGACTGAGGCACATAGGTTGAACTGTCAGGGTCTTTTCATTCTAGTTTTGGGCGACGAGCTTGAGTGCTTTGACGTATCTACAGATGGCTCTCCAAAGAGCTGAAACAGTCTATTCTCGTTAGAGCACAGAATGTCACCAATTAGGCTGAAATAGTCCTGAGGGTAACGTTGTCCCGTTACTAGATTTGCATAGCTAACCCGTCGTCTTTTGGCGGGATAAGTAATTACCCACTCACCAAACCAGGTAACGACATGAATTCAACACAACACGATCACAATGCAAACTGTATCGATCGCGAAATCACATACTTTAACACCATCTTAGAGCAACGATTCAAACTCCTTTTTGACGGCGATCCCTCAACAGAAGACCTACTCCACGCACTTCTGCCACCCGACATCCAAGAGATAGACACCCCTTACGCCGAAGTTGTCCGCACCCTCAACCTGCACCCCGCCGAACGACTGGTACTCATCCTCAGCTTTATCCCCCACATCAAACCCCACCTACTCGACTCATTCTTCATCCGAAATCAATCTCTAGATAGCGGCTTTACCGAATTTGGTGGCATTACCGGCAACTCCCACGGCGTTTTTTACTCGCCTGCGAAACAGCTATGTTCCTGTTGGCCGGAGCAAACCTCTCCATCCGCCTGCATTACGATCGCGTCCTCAAACTCAACAATGTTCTAATGGACTACCCCGCTGCAAGCGAACGAGATAGTTCATTATGGTCTTCATCTTTCAGTAAATTTAGATTGCTTGTGGAATGCCGATCTGTTTATTCAGCCTCCCAAGATTTTTCATAAAAAACTTTTGAATTTGCTATCAAATCCGAAGTCTTAATTATCATATCACTATTAGCTTTTTCTTCTTTGAGCTCTTGAATTCTTGCTAGGATAGGTGCTAATTCATCGTCAGAGATAAATCCATTCCGAACAACAATGGTTAAGATTTTCTCCTCACTATCTAGCCCCTTCCAAGGCTTAGAAGGGTCGTAATCTATAAAGCCAAGAGGGGTATAGAAAGGTCCACGAGCATCACTTACACTTTGTGCAATTACGTATGGTTTTCCTCGTCTCTGGGCTTCTAAGGCATGGTGATAAGTCAATAGATGTCCAAGGTTCATTCCTCTAGGATTAGCAGTCAAATTCTGTACCCTTAGGGCATCGCTAGGATTGAAATAGTTAGTGACTGAGCCAACTTTGGTTTCTCGTATCCGTTTAGCTGCAATTTTTCTATTCTTGGAAACTTTGTATTCCGGAGTGTATACAGTTCCTGAGGCTTTAACAGCTCCTCCTTCTGACCCAATCAATCGACCAGCAAGTGTTATATCAGTTGAGTTAGTCTCAACATTAACAGCTCCTTGCATCCCTCTTTTGTTTTTAGATTTTTCTGTTTTATAATATTCTGGCTGAATAACTTCAATCCCCTGAGTCAAGTGATTGTCAATAATTCCTTGAAGTTTTCTTTGTGTAATAGCTTCCGATCGCTCATCTGTGAACCTAGTTTTTTGCTTTCTCTTCCCTTTTTTTTGAAGGAAGGAACTTGCAACAGCCTTGCTTTTATTCCTTTTCATCTTCTCTACTTGTATATACATAATTCGCACCTCTCTTGATTGTTTTTGTTGTATGGTATAGATTTTTTGATTGTCTCTAACAATGTTGAATGTCGATATTATGCCGTTTATTTACACTATGACTTCTTCAAGGGTGCACATACACTGAAGATTTATCGGCACACATATACCTCTTTAACACTCCTATATCACTGAGCAGCGACTTCAAATCCTAAAACCCCTTAGGCCATTACATGAGTGAACATTTCAGTCGATTTAGAACTGGTATGTCCAAGCAGCGGTTGGATATATCGCAGGTCCGTTCCCCGCTCCAGCAGATGGGTGGAAAAACTGTGTCGCAGCGTGTGTAGAGTTATCTCCTTAATTTCTAACAGCCTCTGCCAATACATATTGCAATGACTTGCACAGGTCGACAGCACAAGATTTTCTAGACTGGTCTCCTTCAAGCAATCCATCCCTAGGAAGACTTATAGGTTATGGCAGTGCATAATGCATGAATTATAATACGAGTGGTTAAATATAAACGCTTGAATTGTCCGAGATACAACAAAATATTCCTATATGCTTTCGTCAGCAGTACAAAATGGTTGATTTTTTATAGCAATAGAGAATGCCGCTTTCAAAGGCAAAGAAAGAAATGACTGTCATAAATTCCAATATCGATTGCTGGGCTTTGTTCTCAGACGTGAGGATTTCATTCGCATCTAATCGAAAAGCATCTTCCTATCAAGTTCACCATTCGTTTTAGTGAGAGCACCCTCACCGAGCGGCGGGCGAAATAATTACCCATTCACCTAACCGGGTAGCAACATGAACTCAGCACAACTCGATCGCAATGCAGACTGTATCGGTCGTGAAATTACCTGGTTCAACACAGTCTTAGAGCAACGATTCAAACTCCATTTTGACGGAGACCCTTCAACAGAAGACTTACTCCACGTACTCCCGCCGCCAGACATCCAAGAGATAGACGCCCCCTACGCCGAAGTTGTCCGGACCTTCGAGCTGCAACCCGCCGAGCGACTGCTACTCATCCTTAGCTTTATCCCCCACCTCAAACCTCATCTGCTCGACTCATTCTTTATCCGCAATCAATCCCTAGATCGCGGATTTACCGAATTTGGTGGCATCACCGGCAACTCCCACGGCGGTTTTTTACCCACCTGCGAAACCGCCATGTTCCTGTTGGCTGGAGCGAACCTCTCCGCCCGCCTGCGTTACGATCGCATCTTCAGGCCCGACAACATCCTATTCACCCAGGGCATCCTCCACTGCGATCTCCAACATCCCACCGAACCCCTACTCTCAGCCGCCCTCCACCTCAGCCCCGAATATCGCGAGCGCCTAATCACCGGACAAACCTACACGCCGCCCTTCAGTTCCGTCTTTCCAGCCCAACGCATCACCACCCGACTGGACTGGGATAACCTCGTGCTCGATCCGACCACTCAGCAAGAGATCGACGACATCCTCACCTGGATTCAATACCAGCACGTGCTCATGAATGAGTGGCAACTGAACACCTGCATCAAACCAGGATTTCGCAGCCTGTTTTACGGCCCTCCCGGCACGGGCAAAACCATGACCGCCTGCTTGCTCGGCAAAAAGACGGGCCTCCCCGTATTTCGCATAGACCTCTCTAAAGTAGTGTCGAAATATATCGGAGACACCGAAAAGAATCTAGCCAGACTGTTCGACCGGGCTCAGCACCAACAATGGATATTATTGTTTGACGAAGCAGAATCGCTGTTTGGCAAACGAACCGAATCTCGCAATTCCAACGATCGAGCTGCCAACCAAGAAGTCTCGTACCTATTACAGCGAATCGAAGACTACTCCGGCCTTGCCATCCTGGCCACAAACTTACGCTCTCACATCGACAAAGCATTCGCCCGCCGCTTCCAGTCCGCCATCCACTTTCCCA
>JBCCWF010000344.1:0-7352 GCA_039194035.1 Cyanobacteria bacterium P01_E01_bin.6
CCCGCATGGCATTGCACTCACTCATACAGCCGGGGCTGCTAACACAATACAGGTTAGCTATTTTGTCAATGCTTATGTCCTAGTACCAATAGATGGGCGGCGGGCTTCGCCCGCCGCCCATCTATTGGTACTTTATTTTGCAGATCCCTTACCTATGCTCTTCTTTTCACGATGTTTATGGCAAATGGCGGGTGTCATTGAATCGATGGATCTTCCATAACTCAGTGTTCCATCGATTTTGACCGTGGCTAAACCATCGTTGGCGATCGCCCCAAAACTCGAAGACGCTTGTATTCGGTATGGATAATCCCCACGTGCGATCGCTACTTAAGAAGGCTGATATCAGGTGTTGCATCAGTCCTGCATGGCTGACAACCCAAATATAATCACCGTTAGAATGATTCGCTAACCAGTATTGAATACAGCGATTGGCTCGTTCTCGACCCTCTTGTGGCGATTCTGAGCCAGGAATTGGAACCCAATCCATAGAGGCTTCCAGTCGCTGGCAAAGCTGACCATGGTGTTGCATTGCCTGATGCCACGTCAATCCTTGGAAGATTCCATTGTGAAGCTCTTTCAAATCAGCACAATAGTGGATATCAACACCGAAGGGTGCAGCCAATATCTCTGCCGTTTGAGCCGCCCGTGCAATTGGGCTGCTATAAAGCATCGTTGGCTTATCGCCATGTTCAGCTAAGTGAGATAAGAGGTGATGCGCCTGAACGACTCCTTCTGGAACGAGCCTATCATCGAGCTGACCCATCATCTGCCTGGTTGTGTTGCCGAAAGATAGGGCGTGACGAATCAGGAGGATTCTGAGCCAGACCATGATGGCTGCACCTAAGCTAAAATTCACCTATTTTGCGCATTTTTGTGGCTGTACAGCCATTCAGTTAAATAGCTAGCAACGTATCACTCTCGAGTCGATGACTTAAAGGGCGATCGCTTACGACGGGCTCTTTCCTTCTGTCGTTGCTTTTCGTAGTCGATTTCGCGCAGTTTCTTCATGATGCGGTCAAAGTACTCTTGGAAATATCCTTCAAGGGTTGTGATACTTTTCTGCTCAATCCCAAATGCTTCATAGGTTTTCTCCATGTCAGCTGTTAAGGGTTTTCCAGCTGCAATCACTTCAGTAAAGGCAAGTCGATCAGCAACATTCCATCCCCATTGGAAAAATCGCACGACCTTTCGAATCGCACGGAGTAACCCCAGAGGCATTCGAGATACTTTCGAGTCCTTTCCAGACAAACGCTCACACAATCGAATAATCTCATAGGCTCCCCAAGCACGATTTCCGACCACTGGATAAGATCCTCCAATCGTCTCAGGTTTTTCCAGCGCTTGAACAGCAAATCGAGCAATATCTTGCGTATCCATGTAAGCGATCGGAGATGTATTCCCCATCACCCAAACAGCCTGGTTTTCCAAGATAGGAATTGCATACTGACCAATGAGACCCTGCATAAAGCCACACGGGCGCAGGATTGTATAATCTAGCCCCGATTCCGCAAGATAGGATTCAGTACAACGCTTAATTTCCATCAGTGGAACAGTTGGATATTTTTCAGCATCCAAAATAGAGAAGAAAACAAACCGATTTACCCCAGCATTCTTACAAGCTTTGATGAGTGAAACCTTCCCATCCCAATCCACGGCTTGCATCGGTCCTGAATCAGTTGCACGGGTGGTTGCCGCGTCGATTACCGCATCAACGCCATCAAGAGCTGGCTCCAACGTTTCTGGTTTTGTCAAATTTCCGCTCACGAGTTCGGCTCCCCATTCTTTTAAGAAAGAGGCTTTCCTTTTATTCCGAACTAAACAGCGCACATCATGTCCCTCATCTAGAGCACAGCGAGCGATTTGTCGTCCTAATGTTCCAGTTGAGCCAACAATGAGAATTTTCATGAGGGAGTAAAGTGCCAAACGTTAACTTTTTATAAGATTTTCCCATAAAATCGCCGCTTGTTACAAGGATTGTTGGTTCCAAGGTTATCTATTTCCTAGGCCAAGCAGTGCCAATAGGGCGGTACAACAATAATGAGAACTTAAAATACTCTGTGCAAGTTCATCTTAAAGACGCATAAACCATGAACTTAATGCACTAATTTGCATGGTTGTGCAATGACAGTTAGTGCGTCACAGCTACAGAAAAAGACAATTCAGCATTGAAGGCTTAGTTTACATTGCTAAGTTGTTTACATTGCTTATTCTAAATTAACTCTCGCTGCCTCGACGTGATTTGGCTTAGTAAGAACATATTTCAATCTCCTGGATCCCCTATCGTCACCGTAGACTAAAGATGATTTGCGTCATACTTCTTACATAAATATGATGCAAGTTAATGTCAGAAGCACTGGGATGATATCTGCAAAACTAAGCGCTTCAATGCTAACCACATCGTTGGTTGTATCTGTTCTGGGCTCAGATATCCACTTATGAAACCGCTACATTGGAGAAAACGGTTTTAGGATACGTCTTCTTAAATGAGAGTAGAAGTCCTTTTTCGTCTCTAGGTCGCTAGATTGCACTCTCTTCACCATGTCTGACTTATTGCAATGCAGTCGAAATTAGCATCTGTTCCAACCATTCCTTTCGAATTTATCGTTGTGGGCAAACCTATTTCTCATCAGACCGAGGACAAACAGCAATTGCATGCCTGGAAAGGAAAGGTTCGTAAAGCAGCGGAAGAATGTTGGCCGCTGTCACATCCCCTTGGAAACTTGATGCAGGTCATCATCACTCACTACTACAATACAGAGCCTGACAATGAGAATTGGGTTCCTGACAGTGACAACATCGTGAAATCGGTTCGTGATGCTCTGAACAATCTCATTTATGTCGATGATTATCAGATCACAGACTTTATCAGTCGTCGCCGGAACTTAAATGGTTCGTTTCGCATTAAAAATATGTCGCGTGTTTTAGCTGAGGGATTTTGCCAAGGTGAAGAGTTTTTGCATATAAAAATTGAAGAAGCTCCTGATCCGTCTGAGTTAGAGTAGCCTTTTTGTCTTTAATTTTTTGGCCTCAAGATTTCTGCTTGCAGTTAATGAATCGTCTAGGGCTCATAATTTAATCCGGGAAGAATTCAGCGAGATTCTGGGATGCTCCGCGCCCCAGAATCTCGCCTTAAAATACAAGCCTCACCTAGCAACATTACTGAGCAAATTTTTCAAAATTGAAATGAGGGTTTGGGGCGCGCAACGGGTGTCCTTTGTCTGTAAGCTTGGCCAAGTCGTGGCTAAGAAATGAATATCCAAAACAGTAATAGATTCTTATGGGTAGAATCCAAGTCTGGGAAGTCCAAGAGACTCATCCCAACCCATCATCAGGTTCATGCACTGAACAGCTTGCCCTGCCTGTCCTTTCATCAGGTTGTCAATTGCCGACATGACAATGACTCGACCTGTGCGAGCATCCACCTCAATACCAATTTGGCAGAGGTTTGTTCCACACACCCACTTTGTTTGCGGATAGGTGCCATTCGGTAAAATATTCACCCATGAAGAATTGCGATAAAAGGCTTGATAGATGGTGATGAGATCTTCTGTGACAAGACCTGGATCTCGCAAGGTAGAGTAAATCGTGGAGAGAATGCCTCTTGGCATCGGCATGAGATGGGGGGTGAACTGAACCAGCACTTTATGCCCAGAAATGTCGCTACAAATTTGCTCGATTTCAGGTGTGTGGCGATGGCGAGCCACTCCATAGGCTCCAATGGAGCTATCTGCTTCAGCAAGTAAGAGATTCGTTTTGGCTTTACGCCCGCCTCCTGATGTCCCTGATTTTGCATCAATGATCGTTGTTTCAGGGATGACGAGTCCTTGCTTCATGAGTGGTGCGAGGCCAAGTAGGGTGGCGGTTGGATAGCACCCTGGACATCCGATGAGTGACGATGTTTTGATGCGATCGCCATAGAGTTCAGGTAAGCCATATACGGCCTGACGGGCAATATCACCATCATCACGCTCAACGCCGTACCACTGCTGGTAGGTGTCTAGCTGGTTAAATCGATAATCTGCAGAAAGATCGAGAACCTTGCATCCTTTCGCAATGAGAGCGGGAGCCATCTTACAGGCTAGGCCATTGGGTAAGGATAGGAAAACAACTTGGCAACGAGCCGCAATAACATCGAGGTTAATTGGTTCTATTTTTAGCTCAGTGAAATGTCCCAGATGAGGATACAGCTCTGAAAATGCCTTCCCCGCAGAACTATCTCCTCCGAGAAACGTAATGTCAACGGTAGGGTGCTCTAGTAACAGCCGGACAAGCTGAACTCCTCCATAGCCAGAGGCTCCGACAATGCCAACCGAAATCCGTGCTGAATCACCCATAATTTAATCTATACATCCATTTCAGATGGTTGATGATGAGGCTACAAAGCCATCTTAAAAAGCCGTGAGATCGTTCAAGGGGTTGGATGATATGGAGGCTCGGATGCAGAGCGACCTCACTTCGTGCTATTTCGATGCGGCAACCTGGCTTGAGTATAGTTCTATATCGATCATTAAGACAAAGCAAAGTAGCTTTGCGTTATTAAACTAAAAACCCAAAAAACTGAGGGGCGCTCCTCAGTTTTTTAAAGTGAGTTTATTGATGCCTATCTACTATGTTATTGAGGTAGAGTCTAAACGGATGAACGGACTTCGCAGTTAGACTTGCTGCAGTTAAACTTGCTATTCTGGTTAGTCTGCATAACGTTCGAGAGCAATCACAAGCAAAGCCCCTCGATTTTTAGATCAGATGTTTCTGCTTTGAGTTGGAACAAAATTCCAGAAAAATTTGCCAGCTTTGCCTAATTTAGGGACTTGCTAAAAAGCGGGTGATGAACATCGTTGCTTTGATGCCAAAGCGTCATTGAATACAGCAAACGATTGTTGTGACTTCTAGCATAGAGACATAAGGAGAGGTACGCTCAGCAGCAGAACAGTCAGAAGCAACACATCATGGCGCCCACAATATCACGCCGCATTCAACTCAACTCGCATGCTCAGCCCCAAGCAACAGACTCAGTCGGGTTGCCAGGGCACCATTACACGTCAGCCGAAATCTTTGCCCAGGAACAAAAAAACATTTGGCCCCATACCTGGCAGTGGGTTGGGCGAGTTGAAGAGATTCCCCATCCCGGCGATTTCCTAACCTGCATGGTCGGGGGAGAACCCATTGTTGTTGTGCGCCAACCCGATCAGAGCCTCCGAGCGATGCATAATGTGTGTGCTCATCGAGGAGCACGACTACTCGATGGCACGGGACACATTGGGCGGATGATCCGTTGCCCATATCATGCTTGGACCTATCGATCAGATGGGCAGCTCAGCAGCGTATCTCAACCCCGACAGTTTCCAACGATCGATCCAGCGTGCATTCAACTGGTGACGGCTAGCGTCGATAGTTGGGGTGGGTTCATCTTTGTAAATCCAGACGTTCAGCCCGAAAGCCTAACGCATTACTTGGCAGGAATCCCAGCATTTTTCCAGCAGTATGAATACCCTTGGCATGAGTTGCGGGAAGTCAGCCGCTGGAGCTATCAAGAACCCATTAATTGGAAGTTCATAGTCGAAAACTATGTTGAGGACTACCACTTTTCTGTGGTTCATCCTCAAAGCCTCAGCTTGTATGATTTAGCGAATATCTCGCTAACGGTAACGGGACGCCACTGCCACTTTCATATTCCCTATAGCCCTCACGAGCCAGAGCCAGACTTGGCATCGATGTGGAGTGCTGGGAGGGCATCTTATCAAGGCTATGTGTTTCCAAACCTGATGTTGAATACAGAATGCGATCACGTGAGTGTTTTTCGCCTGATTCCCTTGAGTCCCACAGAAACACGGATTGACGTTGTCATCTACCAAACCCCGCAGCAGCAGGATCAGTATGCGTTGGATCTCGACCAATTGCGCCAGTCCCATGATCAGGTGATGGCAGAAGATTTTGACGTCTGCCGACTGCTTCAGGCCGGTGTGAACTCGCGGGCTTATCGAGTCACGCAGTTGGCAACAGAGAGAGAGAAGGGAATCGCTCACTTTTATCAAACGATTCGTGAGTACTTGAATCTATGACATCCCGCGCACACGCGCTATTTACACACAGTATCCAGGGAGACCCAATGACGACTGCATCTTATTCGAATGAACAGCCCAATGTGAGTGAACGACCCAATTCAAGTGGCCAGCCAGCCATCAATGTTCAGTCCTATGTCTATAACCAACAACCGTTGTTGAATGGACTGGCGATCGCCTACACGCTGTTGGCTTATTTGGTAGGACTAGCGTTGCTATTCCAATCCAGCGGCTGGCTAAACGGCATCGGCGTGCTGTTGCTCACCCACGGACTGATTTGCTCGGCTTACCTGAGCCATGAGTTTATGCACAGCACAATTTTCAGTCGCCGCCGTTGGAATGCCGGATTCGGCACGGTGATGTTTTGGCTGAATGGAGCGTGCTACGTCCAATTCGACGATCTTGCACGACTTCATATTGCTCACCATGTCGATCGAGTCGATTTCTCAGCGTTTGACCTGGTGCAGACCATCAACGCCATGCCAAAGCTGCTGCGCTGGAGTCTGTTGGCCTTGGAGTGGCTATATATTCCGGCGATCGCCTTTTGGCTGCGGTGGCGATCAATTATGGCAGTCTGGACGAAACCTGCTCGGCATCATGAGCAGGGGCGAGTGATTGCCATTCTCATCATTCGCGGTTCGTTATTCGCCCTCATGGGGCGGTTGTCACCCAAGGCGCTCGTCCTTTATTTTGTTGCATACGTGGGCATGATTACCGTCTTGCGGATTCAAGATGCCTTTCAACACACATACGAAGTCTTTCCTGTGGGAACAGCCCTACCAACGCGCGATCGCGCCCATGAGCAAAACCATACCTTTTCTACCCTCTTGTCTCAGCGCTATCCGTGGCTCAACCTGCTGCTGCTCAACTTCGGCTATCACAATGCCCATCATGATTTGATGAAATGTCCGTGGCACAGCCTTCCAGATCTGGACAACGCCTTATTTAAGGGAGATGAAGTTCACTACATTTCACTCATACAGCAACTGCGCAATTATCATCGATTTCGCGTCACCCGAATTTTTTCCGGCCAGGGACAAGCCGCGGATGAACATCGGCAAGCCACGCCCGATACTTTTTACGGCGCTGTCGGCGTTTCATTGCTGGTGTTGTCATGATGTTGGGCCAGAAAGGTTAGCTGGCGTTTAGGGGCTTGCTAGAAAATAAAGTACGGCTTATGTGAGTTGATCGCTGGAATGACGTAGATACGTCGAAATCACTTAAGTTCCTGATTTGGAGGCTAATCAAAACCCTTGATATACAAGAACTTTAAATAACTCACATAATGCGTAA
>JBCCWF010000345.1:0-7331 GCA_039194035.1 Cyanobacteria bacterium P01_E01_bin.6
CTCTATTGGTACTTTATTTTCTAGCAAATCCCTAATCGGGTAACGATGCTCTCTTCATGACGGGTGCATCATTTGTCTCCCGTACCCATGAGATACAGCAGAGCCATACGCACAGCAACCCCAGCCGTGACTTGCTGAGACACGAGGCTAACATCGGGGTTATCCATCACCTCAGAGCTCAACTCAACACCACGGTTTGTTGGACCTGGATGAAGCACTTTGACATTGGTTTTACAGAGTTTGAGGCGATCGCTCGTAATCCCAAATTGATGATGATATTCGCGCAAGCTCGGTAATAGATGTTGGGTCATGCGTTCTTGTTGTAAGCGCAGGGTCATCACAAAATCAGCATCGTCCAAGGCGGGCTCCAAACTCCAGTGCAGAAAAACATTGCCAGGGCGATCGCGCCCATAGTCTTCAAAAAAACTTGGCACAAGAGTTGGTGGTCCTGCAAGGTGAACCTCTGCACCACTTGCCGTTAAGCTCCAAATATTTGAGCGTGCAACTCGGGAATGGACAATGTCTCCCACAATGGCAATTTTTTTCTTGGCTAGAAGATCAAGCCGAGGGCGATCGCCGTCCAGGGTCGTGCAGAGCGTAAAAAGATCCAGCAGAGCCTGGGATGGATGTTCATGTTCACCGTCTCCAGCATTGAGAACTCCGACCCCGGTATTCAAGCGATCCATCTCTTGAGCCACCATGAGAGGCACTCCTGCGGCCCCATGACGAATCACCATAAGGTTTGCTCCCATAGCAAGATACGTCTTCGCCGTATCGAGAATCGTTTCTCCTTTTTTCAACGAAGAATTGCCTGGCGCAAAGTTGAGGGTATCTGCCGACAATCGCTTTGCCGCCAACTCAAAACTACTGCGCGTTCGGGTTGACGCTTCAAAGAACATGGTGATGACCACCTGACCTTGCAAAGCGGGGACTTTTTTCATCGGACGCGACAATACTTCCCAAAAGCTCAAAGCCGTTTGCAGAATAGTGTCATATTCATCGGACGTAAAATCTTCTAAAGAAATAATGTGACGACGGTTCCAAGATGAAGGAGGAATTGAAGTCATGGAATAGAACCTAGAAATGCAACCAAAGCAAAACTAGAGGGTTGTAGAAAAAGCAGGAGATGCCTGTGCTTTTCCTACAACCCTCGGGTTTGAATGAGTCCGTTTTCATCAAGACACATCAACACAGTCTGCATTACATGCCCATGATTTCATATCCCGAATCAACGTAAAGAATTTGTCCGGTAATCCCACTAGCTAAATCACTGGCTAAGAAAGTCGCTGCATTGCCGACTTCTGTCTGAGTCACCGTTCGTCGAAGTGGCGCTATTGCTTCAACGTGGTGGATCATGTCTAAAATGCCGCCCACAGCTGATGATGCGAGAGTTCGAATCGGCCCTGCCGAAATCCCATTCACTCGAATATTATTTGGCCCCATTTCAGCAGCCAGGTACCTCACATTCATCTCCAATGCTGCTTTTGCAATACCCATCACATTGTAATTAGGCACCACACGCACCCCACCTAGGTAGGTGAGTGTCACAATGCTGCTGCCCGGATTCAAGTAGGGCTTTGCTGCTCCCGACAACTTCACGAGAGAGTAGGCACTGATATCAAGAGCCGTTGAAAATCCTTTCCGTGAGACGGCGCTAAAGTCACCAGCCAAATCATCTTTGTTCGCAAAAGCAAGGCAATGAACCAAGATATCAAACGTTCCCCATGCTTCTTTGATGCGGTCAAAGACGTCCGTGACTTGCTCGTCATCTTGCACATTGCAGGGAAGAAATAACGAAGGGTTGAGAGGAGCGACGAGTTCCCCAACCTTCTTCTCACTACGCCCTTTTTCGTCAGGGAGATAGGTGATTCCCAACTCCGCGCCAGCAGCATGGAGCTGTTGAGCAATACCCCAAGCGATTGAACGATTGTTGGCAATTCCTGTAACAAGAGCTTTTTTTCCAGTGAGATTCAGCATAAATAGAGACGGTTGCGACGGTTGCACTGTTGAGAGACTCAACACAATATCGAGAAAATAGCACGGTGTTCAAAACCTCTGTGAATAAAACCTAAGATCTATTTCTCAGAGATATTGAAAGACGAAACGTGTGCCTTTAGGAGAATACTGAAAAATGGTACGAAGAAGATAGAGAAACCCAAAGATATTCTGATTTTTTCTGAGTTGGGATCGTCATCATGTGTATAACACGACTTGGCGAAATTTATAGAGGAATGAGGATTTGGGGCGCGCGACGCGCCCCAAATCCTGGTTTCTTCGTTGCACTGTTGAGAAGTTTGCCAAGTTATGCGTGTAACGCTAAAAATCTGCAGCACACATAGCCAGATTAAACTTCCAAGCCCAGATAACAGCAGGCGTTTCTTGCCGGAGAGTGATTTATTCGCCACAGTGCTCAAGCTGCATGAGTTGAAGAACGAAGGTGTCGATAGGGGCTAATAATGCATAACCAGATTGATGGGGATGGTTTGCAAGAATACTAAAAGCCAATGGCCCCCAAACAGGATGTTCTAAATAGCCAGAGAGCGATCGCACGCCTGATAGTGTTCCTGTTTTTGCCGAGACACGACCATGGGTCTGGGTATTGTAAAGACGATGATGGAGGGTTCCTTGCACTCCTGCAATAGGTAGTGTTGCAATGTACTGATGGGCATTGGGAGCCTTATAAATTGTCCTAAGAATTTGAACGAGTGCTTTGGGTGTCGCTAAGTTTTGTCGTGACAGACCAGAACCGTCAGCTTGATGATATCCAGTGGGATCAACTCCAAAACGATTCAAGATATCTTTGACGTCTAAGGCTCCTCCAAGCTCTTGCAACAGCTGCTCAGCAGACCAATTATTGCTGTAGAGGTTGGAATTATGAATCAGCGATTGAATCGCTGGGCTGGGCTCAGATTGAACCTTATAGAAGGCCGCAGCTGTTGTAAAAAGCTTGATATTCGACGCTGGGACGAAGAATTTGTCGCTGTTAAGGCTATACACCACGTCTCCTGTCGTGAGGGACTCGATGTAGATGCCCCACCGACTTCCGTCAACCGAAAGGATGGCTTTCACATGATTATGAATGGCAGCTTGGCACGTACCCACGTCATTCTCGTGAACGATGTTGGTACGAGACTCCGCGCTAGATAAGCGGTTATTTAAATTAGCGTTCTGGTTACTGGAGGCAGGAGGCTCTGAACTAGAAGGAATAGAAGAGATATCAATCGGCAATGCAACAGAATATGTGGCTGTTTCCACCAATGCCTCATCGCTATGACGTCGATATTGCTTAATCCGGTCTTGGGCGATCGCATATCGTGAATCCGTGTGAGGAACATCTGCCATCAATTGAGCCGCAGACCACCACTGGTTTGATAGATGTTTCCAAGCACTTTCCGACGTCGCGACACGCCCATCTAAAACCGCTTGTTCTGCGATCGCCACAGCTTGTTCAAAGACGTCAACGGAAGACACAGGGGATTGAATAGGGGGCACGGCAAGTTGTTCGTCTATCAACGTTGAAAAGGCTTTGAGTATTGGCACATTCATCCTGGACAGTGGCGCCCCATTGTGAAGCGCAACATGCGATCGCTCATCACGAAAGGGAATGCTTCGTGCGCGCATGGAGGCTAATCCCCACAAGCCTAGGCTCACTGTTCCTACAATGAATCCTAGAAGATGACTCGCCTTCCGCCCTGCCAATACCTCTGGTCGTCGTGAAAAAAGATTAATCGTTTTGAAAATGGGCGTCTTGGAAGAGCAAATCTGAGGTTTTTGGTAAAGGTGGATAAACCATTCACTGAAATGTTGAGTAATAACAAGTTCCCACCCTTCTCCCAATTGCTCTTTGATAAGCGTTGGGACTGCCTCCGCCGATATCTGTTCCCAACACTGTTGAAAAAGAGTATGAGAATCATTAAACATATGGATATGAAGGTTTAGGGTCGAATCTACATGCCAATTTTTTTCGCAGTTAATTCTGCAATACGCCATATTGGAAACTAGGGAATGGCGATCGCCATGTGTAGGGAATTGGCTCATGTCGGTGCACTCCTGAAGAAAATTGCTCATTCCAAGATCACGCGATACAAACTTGCAGATCTGATGCTCTCTATGAAATAATTAGAATTTGTGACGATAATATCTCAAGAGCAAACCATCTAAGAGCTGTTAGTGCTCCAACATGCTGATTGATTCTTTGAGTCTGTAAGTCGCTACATCTATTTCAGTTAGCATCAGGATTCCCACAAACCATGGCAAAAGGTATACGTGTCATCATCACGCTGGAATGCACGGAATGTCGTACGAACACCAACAAACGGTCTGCTGGTGTATCGAGATACACCACAACAAAAAATCGTAGGAATACGACCAATCGGCTTGAACTGAAGAAATTTTGCACTCATTGCAATACTCACACGGTTCACAAAGAGATCAAGTAGTGAACATGCTTCGAAGTGAGAGCATTCGGTCTTTTTTCTAAACCTGGAACTTTTGAGACCGTTATCGCCCTTCACGAATGTATGTCATGGTTTAAGTTTATTCTCGTTACGTACTGTTGCTGCTGCACCTGTTCTAGTTTTTCTCGTTAGGTTTACTATGGCTTATTATCGTCGCCGCGTTTCTCCAATTAACCCCAAAGATCCGATTGACTATAAAGATGTTGAACTCCTTCGCAAATTCATCACTGAGCGCGGGAAGATCTTGCCTCGGCGGATTACAGGACTAACAGCAAAACAGCAACGGGACTTAACGATTGCTGTCAAGCGTGCTCGTGTTTTAGCGTTGCTGCCTTTTATCAATCGCGAAGGTTAAATCGTTGTCTGATGACATGCATCTGCTTTAGCAATCAGTTTGGATAAGTTCTCCAAGCGGTTTATGCGGTTCGATGAATCGCATTTTTTGCATGACTATATTCGTCCTATCCATGATCTAGCTAAGATGTTCTTTAGTTGAAAAAGCTTAGCTAAATATGATTGATTATGGATAACCCACGTTAGAGCATTGCTCCGAAGGACAGTTATGGAGAAGGGGACGTTAGTCGAGATTCAAGTACAGGGCGATCGCCGTCTGGCTGTTATCGATCGTCCTGAAGGCAAAAAAAATTTTGTTGCGGTAGATGGCTACGGTCGCAGTCATACCATCCACCCTCGCCAAATGTCCTATCAATTATCAGGCAAACAGTTTCATTCATCAGACATTGAAGCGTTTTTGGAGGCGGTAAAGCCTTATCTCGATCCGTCAAGTTTGGAAGTCGCATGGGAGTTCTTGTCAGAGGATGAATGTTCTGCAACGCCTCAGAGTTTGGCAGAGTTGTTGTTCTCAGAGTCAACCCCCCATGCCTGTTATGCAGCTCATTGTTTGCTAAGTTCAGATAAGATCTTCTTTAAGCGAAAAGGAGATCATTATGAACCCCGCCCCGCTGCCCAAATCTCTGATATTAAGCATCAGTTAGCCGCAGAAGAGGAGCGTAAGCAACAATGGCAATCATTCCTGGCATCATTAGCAGATGCATTAGAGGGGAAGCCCGTACAATGGCAAGAGGGCGATCGCCATTACTTCGACTCACTTGAGCGATTCGCGGTTCAAGGTGATGATGCCCCTGGTCAGTCAGCAGCCCATGATGTGCTTTCGGCGTTCAATCGACCTAAAACTCCCCAGGCTGCATTTCACCTCTTAGTTGATTTAAGAATTTGGGATGCACATGAAAATCTGTTTCTCAAGCAGCGACAGATCCCGATTCGTTTTCCTCAAAAGGTGTTAGACATGGCGGATGGCCTGCTCAATAATTCACCGCCGGACTATGACGTGAATCGTTTAGATTTGACCCACCTCAAAGTCTGTACGATTGATGATGAAAGTACTTGCGAAATTGATGATGGTCTCAGTTTAGAGTTCCTCGGCAGTGGCAAACGACGGGTGTGGGTTCATATTGCAGACCCAACCAGATGGCTTCAGCCTGGCGATGCACTTGATCTCGATGCCAGACGACGAGCATCGACGGTTTACTTACCAACGGGCATGATTCCTATGTTTCCGCCAGCATTGGCAACAGGGCCAATGAGCCTGATTCAAGGACAAGTCTGTTGCGCTTTGAGCTTTGGCATTGTTTTGGATGATGATGGGCGAATCGAGGACTATTCCATTCATCCCAGCCTTATCCGTCCAACCTATCGTCTGACATACGAAGACGTTGATGAGATTCTTGAACTCGGAGTTGCAGCAGAACCTGAATTAGAAGCGATCGCAGCCTTAGCCACGCGTCGAAAGACATGGCGCCGTTCTCAAGGAGCTGTGAGCATCCATATGCCAGAGTCATCCATCAAAGTCTGTGATGATGAAATTACGATTGACGTGCTGGATGATTCCAAATCTCGCGAACTTGTAGCAGAGATGATGATTTTGGCTGGAGAAGTAGCTGGTCACTATGGTAGCGCTCATGATTTGCCCTTGCCGTTTCGAGGACAAACGCAACCAGAACTACCACCTGATGATGAGCTACTGGCATTGCCCGCAGGCCCCGTCCGTTATTGTGCAATCCGTCGATGCATGCCTCGTAGCGAGATGAATACAACACCGATGCGCCATGCGGGCTTGGGACTTGACTTGTATACGCAAGTTACATCACCGATCCGTCGGTACACCGATTTACTATGCCATTTTCAGATCAAAGCCCATTTGAGAGGAGATACTCCACCCTTTGATGAGGATACCTTGCAACGGATGGTACAAGCCGCCACATCCACAGCTTATGAAGCAACGCTTGTTGAACGACAAACAAAGCGGTATTGGGGGTTAGAGTTTCTGCGTCGACACGATGGGCAGATATGGCAAGGGCTGATGCTACGCTGGCTCAGGCAACACGAAAATCTTGGATTGGTTTTGATAGAAGATTTAGGACTAGAACTACCGATTCATCTATCTCGCCCTGTTGAACTCGGCGATCGCCTTGACCTAAAAGTTACCCATGCCGACCCACGCCAAGACGTGATTCGGTTTATTGAGTTAGTCGAACAAGCGACTTGATCGCCAACGCTTTTGTCCAGTGACGTGACTAGGCACCGTAAGTCATGCAGAGGTTTTTCCACTAGAGATACTCCTGCATAACAATAGGATGCTGAGTCGATCGAGACGATACTCCAGCCCTGTTCTCCTATCGCTATCGGTAATGTTACACGACTTGGCAAAGTTCTCGAAGTTTTTTGTTTTAAGAAGAAAAAATAGCCTTAGGCAGGCATCATGACCTCCACAACTTGTTCAACAGATTGCCCTTGAGCAAAGAGCGAGTGACACAACTGCACCAGAGGATGGAAAGCCTCACGAGTCAAGCCATA